>JBECKT010000130.1:0-18044 GCA_040235405.1 Alcanivoracaceae bacterium | reverse complement strand
GGCATTACCGATCTGGATGATGTGCGCAATCTGTGCGCCGTGGCAGCCAGCGGTATCGAAGGCGCCATCACCGGGCGGGCAATTTATGAAGGCACGCTGAATTTTGAAGCGGGCCAGCAACTGGCGGATGAGCTGACGGCGTAAGCCGCAGTTCTGTTCCCGATACGCGGAGTCTGATATGGGTCTGGCCAAACGCATTATCCCCTGCCTCGATGTCGACAAGGGTCGGGTGGTCAAGGGCGTCAAGTTCGAGAGCATTCGTGATGCCGGTGACCCGGTGGAAATCGCCAAGCGCTATAACGATGAAGGCGCGGACGAAATCACTTTCCTTGATATCACCGCCAGTCATGAGGGCCGGGATACCACCTTGCATACGGTCGAGAAGATGGCGTCGCAGGTGTTTATTCCGCTGACCGTGGGCGGTGGTGTGCGCACCCTGCAGGATATTCGTAACCTGCTTAACGCTGGCGCCGACAAGGTCAGCATTAATTCCGCAGCTGTGAATAATCCGGAGTTCGTCCGTGAAGCGGCAGACCGGTTCGGTTCGCAATGCATTGTCGTGGCCATTGATGCCAAGAAGGTCAGTGCCGAGAGCGAACCGAATCGTTGGGAGATTTTTACCCACGGCGGTCGCAAGCCAACCGGGCTGGATGCCATCCAGTGGGCGAAACGGATGACTGATTACGGCGCCGGTGAAATCCTGCTGACCAGCATGGACAAGGACGGCACCAGGAACGGTTTCGATATTGCCGTAACCCGGGCGATTGCCGATGCGGTGCCGGTGCCGGTGATTGCTTCCGGTGGTGTCGGCACGCTGCAGCATCTGGTCAATGGCGTGTTGCAGGGCGGCGCCGATGCGGTGCTGGCGGCATCAATTTTCCACTTTGCCGAGTACAGCATTCGCGAAGCCAAGGAATATATGGTCGCTGCGGGCATTGAAATGCGTCTTTGAATATCAGGCAATCGCTACAACTGTCGTAGCTGGCCCATCAGAGTGCAGGCTTGGAGCCTGTGGCAGGCTTTGCCTTTGCCATTTGCGGGCGGTTCAGGAGGCTGGACACCGGCACCAGCTCAATACCGGCGCTGTCCAGCAAAGGGATGATGTTTTGCAGGTACTCGATGGTTTCCGGATACGGGTGGCCGATCACGATGGCCTGCCCCCGTCGTTTTGCCAGCGCAATGGCCAGATTGAACTGATCGTTGATGGCAGCCAGATCACGTTCGTTATCGAGAAAAATGTCGCGGCCGGCATAGGCCAGGCCGTGCTGTCGAGCCAGATTACTGGCCACTGACTGCGGTGTGGTGCGACTGTCGACAAAAAACAGCCCGTGACCGCCAAGGCTTTCCATCAGCATGTTCATGGCATTGACGTCCGCTGTCAGCACTCCGCCCATGTGATTGTTCAGGCCGCGGGCTTCAGGTATGCGCGATACCGCTGCATCAACAGTTGCAACGAAATCCTCCTGCGTCATGTCCTCGCGTAAACCACCAACATCCAGTTCGGCATAGCCATCGGTTTCCATCGGCATATGCAAAATGACTTCCTTGCCGACATCGTGGGCCATTTTTGCCAGCACCGGAGCATGTGGTGTTTGCGGGATTACTGCGCAGGTCACCGGGCCGGGCAGGTCGACGATCGCTTGCCCGCGACTGCGGTGATAGCCGAGATCATCAATAATGATGGCAATCTTCGGCTGTGCCAGCGCCAGCGCCGGGACCAGTAGCAGGGTGCTGGCGAGTCGCCGGAGCATCAATCGGCGTTCCGTGGTGAGGCCAGAGCAATGCCTTTCAGTACCGACAGTGCCTGATACAGCGTAAAGTCGGAAACAGCCAATGGTTGCGGTTCGGTTTTCTCCCCGGTCTGCTCTTCCCGCTGGCCATTTTCAAGGTGACCGCGCAGATCTGCCTCGCGCACACCCTGCAGGCCCTCGATCAGCTCAACCTTTGAAATCTCGGTGGCGATATCGGGAACAATGCCTTCGGCCTGAATGGAACGGCCTTTTGGTGTGTAATAGCGCGCCGTAGTCAGCTTGAGGGCGCGATCGCCATGCAGCGGCAAAATGGTTTGCACCGAGCCTTTGCCGAAACTGCGCTGGCCAATGACGATGGCGCGGCCGTGGTCCTGCAAGGCGCCGGCAACAATTTCCGATGCGGAGGCGGAGCCACCATTGACCAGTACAATCAGGGGCAGGCCATCCAGCAGGTCACCGTCGGTGGCGGCATAGTTTATCCGTGTGGTTTCGTCGCGGCCCTGGGTATAAACAATCAGGCCGTCATTCAGGAACAGGTCGGAAATCTGCACTGCTGCGCTGAGCACGCCGCCCGGGTTATTGCGCAGGTCAAGCACCAGACCTTTCAGGCTTCCCTCTGCAACGAGCTTGCGCAGCGCCTTTTCGCTGTCGCGGCCGGAGTGGCTCTGGAACTGGGTAACGCGCAGGTAGCCGAAGCCGGGTTCAAGCATCTGGGAACGCACGCTCTGGATGCGAATGCGATCACGCTTGAGCGTTACCATGCGTGGCTTTTCTGTGCCCTGGGAAAGAATTGACAGGACAACCTCGGAGCCAATCTCACCGCGCAGCAGTTTGATGGCATCCTCAAGTGCCAGCCCTTTGACAAAGGTATCATCGATTTTCAGGATCAGATCGCCGGCGCGCAGGCCAGCCCGGCTGGCCGGGGTATCATCAATCGGTGTGACTACCTTGACGAAGCCGTTCTCCATCGTCACTTCAATACCCAGCCCGCCGAACTCGCCAGTGGTGGAGACCTGAAGATCGTCAAATTCGCTTGGCGTCAGATAGGAAGAGTGCGGGTCAAGCTCATAGAGCATGCCGCGAATGGCTGATTCCAGCAGGGTGCGATCATCAATATCTTCGATGTAGGCGCCACGGATCCTTTCCATTACCTCGGCGAATACTCGCAGCTCGGTAACAGGTACGCCCTGACTTTGTGCCTGGGCATCCAGTGCCGGGTCGGCCCTGAGTGTGGTGCTGACAAGTAGCGTAAGGCCCAGACAAGCGGCAGGTAGAAATCGAATCATCAGCAGGGTGTCCCGATGTTATTGGCGGCTGGCGATGGGAGGCAGTGTAACACGGCTGTTGCACCATTTATCCGGGTTCACCGGCACTCCGGCACGGCGGATCTCGAAGTACAGGCCGGTGCGATCACTGCCACCGGAATCACCGACCCGGGCAATGATATCGCCGGTGGCGACCCACTCACCCACTTCCCGGGTGAGAGTTTCGTTCTGGCCGTACAGAGTCAGATAGCTGCCGCCATGATCGACAATCATCAGCAAGCCATAGCCGCGCAGCCAGTCCGCGAACACCACCCGCCCCGGATGAATGGCACGCACCGGGGTGCCGGCGGGCACATCCAGCAGTACGCCGCTCCAGCGCACCGAGCCTTCGCGGGGGCTGCCAAATCGGGCGGCGATGCGACGCTGCACCGGCCAGGGTAACTTGTTGGCAAGCTTGCCGAATGGTGTGCCGGAAGATGTGGAGGGAATATCGGCAACACTGCGGCCAACATCTTTCAGCAGTTTTTCAAGGCGTTTCTCGTCATTGCGCAGGCTGTCGAGCCGTTGCTTGCCGGAGCCAATGCGCTGATTGATGGTGGCGAGCGTCTGGCTGCGCTGCTTCTTTGCCGCCGCCAGCTCGATACGCTTCTGCTCAAGTTCCGCTCGCCGCTTTTCCAATGCCTGCCTGGCAGCTTCGGTGGCGGCTACTGCCTCCAGCAATTGATCCATATCACGGTTGATCAGGCTGACCCGTTCCTGCCGGGCACGCTGGAAATATTCCTGATAGCGCAGCAACCGGGCCACTGCATCGGGCTGCTCCTGATTCAGCAGCATCCGGGCCAGCTCCTGTCGGCCGTTCATGTAGCCGGCCCTGGCGGTGCGGCTGACCCAGTCCAGTTGTACGCCGCGCTCCCGCGCCAGTTTGGCCTGGCGGGCTTCCAGACGAGTCAGTTCGGCGGCGGCATCACGGCGCTGTTGTTCCAGCGCCCGATTCTGGCGATTCAGCCGGGCCAGCCGCAGTTCCGCCTCACGCAGGGCGGCCTGGGCGCTGTCACGCTCGCTGACGTCGGCGCGCAGGGCTTTCTCCAGCTCGCCGATGCGCTGGCGCAGGGTGTTGAGCTCCGCCGGCGACGGGGTATTGGCCCAGACCGGGGAGCAAAGCAGCAGGCACAGGCAGATAAGCAGTCTCATGCCGGCGTTTTACCTGATGTCTGCCGGGGAGGGAAGCGCCGCGACCATCTGCTATACTTGCGGCCCGTTTTCCCTGCTCCGGAACTGCCAATGGATCGTCTGCTTGAATTCGCCATGAATCACTATGTGCTGGTATCCGCCTTTTTTGTTCTCTGGGCGGTGTTTTTTTCGCTGGAGTCCCGCCGTGGAGGCCAGAGTGTAAGCCCGCAGCAGGCAACCAATATGGTGAATCGCGAAGACGCCCGGATTATCGACCTGCGTGACACCGACGAGTTTCGTCAGGGCCACATCGCTGGCAGCGTGAATATTCCCATGAGCCAGCTGACGGAGCGCATTGTCGAGCTCGACAAGTACAAGGACAAGCCGGTGATCCTGGTGTGCAAAATGGGCACCAGCGCCTCCCTTGCCGGTCGTCAGCTGCGTGGTCGCGGCTTTGAGCGTGTTGCCAGAATGCAGGGTGGCATTCAGGGTTGGCGCGCCGACAATCTGCCGGTGGTCAAGGCCTGATATGGCCGCTGTTGTTATATACAGTACGCCCTGGTGCCCGTACTGCATTCGCGCCAAAAGGTTGCTGAGCGAAAAGGGTGCAAGCTTTACTGATATTGATGTCAGTACAGGCCATGCCTTGCGTCAGGAGATGACCCGTCTCAGTGGCCGTACCAGCGTGCCGCAGATATGGATCGGCGAGCAGCACATTGGCGGCTGCGATGAACTGTATGCACTTGAGCGGCAGCGCCGCCTCGATGAACTGCTTTCAATATAGCGATCAAGGGGTGCGCCCCTTCAGAAACGGAGAAAGTAAATGTCAGAACAGCCGCAGCGCGTCTTCCAGATCCAGCGTGTTTTCGTCAAGGATCTGTCCTTTGAATCGCCGGCTGCGCCGGATGTTTTTCGGGAGAAATGGAACCCCACGGCCAATCTGCAGTTGAACAACAATGCCCGTAGAATCGAGGGCACTGATGAGTATGAAGTGCAGGTTGGCGTTACCCTGACGGCCGAGCAGGACGGCAAGACAGTTTATCTGGTCGAGGTTAAGCAGGCAGGCATCTTTACTATTATCGGTGTCGAAGGTGAGGAGCTTGAGCATCTGCTTGGCGCTTACTGCCCGAATATCCTGTTCCCCTATCTGCGCGAAGTCGTCTCTTCAACGGTTGCCCATGGCTCCTTCCCGGCATTCCAGTTGCAGCCGATCAATTTTGAAGGCCTGTTCCAGCAGGCCAAGGCGAAACGCGCCGAAGAGCTCAAGCAGAAAGCGCACTGAGGTTTATCAGCGCATTCCGGCAAAGCCCTGCTGTCGCAGGGCTTCATACAGCACCACCGCCACCGCATTGCTGAGATTCAGGCTGCGACTTTCCGGCATCATCGGAATGCGCAGCTTGTGCTCGTCCTTTAGCGTTGCCAGCAGCTCCGCCGGCAGGCCACGGCTCTCCGGGCCGAACAGCAGAATATCCTCTTCCTGAAAAAGCATATCCGTATGCCGCCGGCTGACCTTGCTGGACAGCGCCAGCAGACGCCGTCCGGGCAGGGTTTCGAGCATGGCGCTCAGGCTGGCATGCACGCGAATATCGGCGAACTCGCGGTAATCAAGCCCGGCGCGGCGCAGTTTCTTTTCTTCCAGGGAAAATCCGAGCGGCTTAATCAGATGCAGGGCGCTGCCGGTATTGGCGCACAGGCGGATGATATTGCCTGTATTCGGGGGGATTTCAGGTTCGTAGAGGGCGATGTGGAACATGGCGCTACTCATCGCTGAGGATAGATTCTTTCGCCGCGGACTTTGCGGGAGACCCGGAGTCGGTGCGGCGAAAGAAGCTGTCGTTTGTCAGGCGCTATCGGCCAGCCCGCTTGCGATCCGATTCAGTCAGCAACTTCTTGCGCAGACGAATCGAGTGCGGAGTCACCTCGACCAGCTCGTCGTCGTCAATAAAGTCCAGCGCCTGTTCCAGTGACATGCGGATCGGCGGCGTCAGGATGATGTTTTCATCGCTGCCGGCGGCGCGGATGTTGGTCAGCTGCTTGGCCTTGGTCGGGTTTACCACCAGATCGTTGTCGCGCGAGTGAATGCCGATCAGCTGGCCTTCATACACTTCCACGTTCGGGTCGATAAACATGCGGCCACGTTCCTGCAGGTTGAACAGGGCATAGGCCAGTACCTTGCCGGCAACGTTGGAGATCAGCACGCCATTGTTGCGCTCGCCAACCGTGCCCGGGCGGAAGTCGCCATAGTGCGAGAAGGTGGCGTTGAAAATGCCGCTGCCGGAAGTCAGCGTCATGAACAGTGAACGGAAACCGATCAGGCCACGCGAAGGGGCGATGTACTCAAGACGAACGCGGCCTTTGCCATCCGGCGTCATGTTGCTCATGACGCCGCGACGCATGCCCATCTGTTCCATGATCGGGCCCTGATGTTGTTCTTCCACGTCCAGCACCAGTTGCTCGTAGGGCTCCTGTTTGACGCCATCAATTTCTTTCAGAATCACTTCCGGACGACCAACGGCCAGTTCGTAACCTTCGCGGCGCATGGTTTCGATCAGTACCGACAGATGCAGTTCGCCACGGCCGGAAACGCGGAAGCGATCCGGGCTGTCGGTGTCTTCGACGCGCAGGGCAACGTTGTGCTTCAGTTCTTCATGCAGGCGGTCACGAATGTTGCGGCTGGTGACGTACTTGCCATCCTGGCCGGCGAACGGCGAGGTATTCACGTGGAAGAACATGCTCACGGTCGGCTCGTCGACTTTCAGCGCCGGCAGCGCTTCGATATTGGCCGGATCGCACAGGGTGTCGGAAATATCCAGCGGATCGAGACCCGTGATGCAGACGATGTCGCCGGCAGAGGCTTCCGGTACTTCAACACGCTCAAGGCCGTGATGGCCCATCACAGTAAGAACGCGGCCACTGCGCACCTTGCCATGACGATCAATCACTTTAACCGGCATGTTGCTTTTCAGCTTGCCGCGCTTGATCCGGCCGATGCCGATCATGCCGACATAGGAGTTGTAGTCGAGCGACGAGATCTGCATCTGGAACGGACCTTCCTGATCGACCTGCGGTACCGGAACCTTGTCGACGATGGCCTGGAACAGCGGGGTCATGTCGTCAGCCATATTGTTCACGTCGAGACCGGCGATGCCGTTCAGGGCGGAGGCGTAGACCACCGGAAAATCGAGTTGCTCATCGGTGGCACCAAGGCGGTCAAACAGATCAAACACCTGATCCATAACCCAGTCCGGACGGGCGCCCGGGCGGTCGACCTTGTTGATCACCACGATCGGGTTCAGCCCCTGTTCAAACGCCTTCTGGGTAACGAAGCGGGTCTGCGGCATCGGGCCATCCTGGGCGTCGACCAGCAACAACACCGAATCCACCATCGACAACACACGCTCTACCTCACCGCCGAAATCGGCGTGCCCGGGGGTGTCGACGATATTGATGTTGTAATCGTTCCACTTCAGGGCGGTGTTCTTGGCGAGAATGGTAATGCCGCGTTCCTTCTCCTGATCGTTCGAGTCCATCACGCGCTCGACGTTGCCAGCCCGGTCACCGAGGGTGCCCGATTGCTGGAGAAGACGGTCTACAAGGGTGGTCTTGCCATGGTCGACGTGGGCGATAATGGCGATGTTACGGAGGCGTTCGATCACAGGTTTCTACCGCAGACGGAATTTGAGGGCGCGCAGTATAGCAGTGTGAGGGCCTGCTGTGACGGGATTTGTAAAACTGTCATGATGTCGCCGATAGGCGGTAGCGGGGGAACCCGGCCGTCAGTCGCGGGTCGGAGGCGGTCCGCGAGTGAGGAGATGCTGTTGATGAATTTGAGACACTTTTGCCTGCTTTTGGCCCTGTTCGGCCTGCCGTCGCTGTTGCCGGCAGCGCCCGTCGCCCCGACCAAGCCCACCGCCCGGGTTATCTACGGCCTGCATGAGCAGGTATTCGTTACCGAGCTGGGCATTATCCTGCCGGCCAAGGTCGATACCGGCGCTGACAGCTCGTCGCTGAGTGCCACTAATATCCATTTGTTCAAGCGTGACGGCGAGCGCTGGGTGCGGTTCGATCTGGCGGTGAATGGTATGGAGCTGACCGATGTCGAGTTGCCGTTGTCCCATAACGTCCGTATCCGCCGGCGCGCTTCGGACTATGATCCGGAAGAGGAAAAATACTATGCTCGTCGGCCGGTGGTGGAGCTGATGCTGTGCATCGCCAACCGGGCGGTGAAGGTTGACGTCAATCTTGCTGACCGGCGTGGGTTCCGTCAGCCGCTATTGTTGGGCGCCAGTGCCTTGCGCGAGATGCGTGCCCTGGTGGATTCTGAGTTCGAGTTTTCTGCTGGCGTCCCGCTTTGTGCCGGGGCTGAGGATGCCCAGCGTTATCCGCCGCTGACTGAAGAAGAGGATCGTTAATGCGCACTGTGCGCCTGCATGCCAGATTGCTGGCTCTGGTTTTGTGTCTTGTTGGTTCGGGTAGCGTTGCCTGGCAGGTCTGGGTACAGGAAATTCCACTGGCAGAGTCCGATGTCGAGCCGGTCTGGGTGGTCGATACCCGGGTTGAATTCGAGCCCAGAGAGGGGTTGCCGATCAAGGTGCAGATGTATGTGCCTCCTGGCATCAATCAGTTCGTTACCCTGAGCGAGAGTTTTGTCGGCAATAATTTCGGTGTCGGCATGTCGCGCAGTGACGGTAATCGTCTGGCTACCTGGTCGACGCGGCGGGCTCAGGGGCATCAGGTGCTGTATTACCGACTGGTGCTGGCGCGGCGTTTTGTTATGGAAGATGACTCCGCTGCGGCGCCTCATTTCCGCCGCCGGGAGCCGCTGGAGGGGGCGGAGCGGGTCGCTGCCGAGAGCCTGCTTGATCCGATCCGTGAGCGCTCCGCCGATATCCAGACCTTTATTTCCGAAACCATTCATACCGTCAATGATGACAACAATGACAGTGTGCGATTGCTGTTGGCAGGAGATCGCTCGATCGAACAGCGCGCCAGGGTAGTCGATATGCTGTTGGCGGCGGCGCATATTCCGGCGGAGCAGGTACATACCGTGCGGTTGGCCCATGGTCTGGTGCAGCAGCCGGAGCTCTGGGTGCGTGGCTTCAATGGTACCGACTGGCTGTATTTCAATCCGCGCACGGCAGAACAGGGCCTGCCGGCTGATCGCATAGTCTGGTGGACCGGCAGTGAATCGATGGTCCGGGCAGATGGTGCCAAGCGCCTGCAAGTGCAGGTCAGTGTCAGTCGCACCGAAATGAGCACCATTCAGATGGCCCGTGAGGTTCAGCCGGTGCAGGAGCGCACCCTGTGGGGCCTGTCTCTGTACGACCTGCCAGTGGAGTCGCAACAGACCTTCCGGGTGCTCATGATGATCCCGCTTGGCGTGTTGCTGATCCTGTTCCTGCGCAATCTGGTCGGCATGGAAACCCTGGGCACTTTCACCCCGGTACTGGTGGCGCTGGCATTTCGGGAAACCGATCTGTTCTGGGGGATTTTTCTGTTTACCGTAGTTACCGCGCTGGGTCTGTCGTTGCGTTCCTATCTTGACCATCTGCGCCTGCAGCTGTTGCCACGATTGTCGGTGGTGCTGACCTTCGTGGTGGTGGCGATGACCCTGATCAGTGTGTTCGGCCACCGCATGGGCTTTGAGCGCGGGCTGTCGGTGGCGCTGTTTCCGATGGTGATTCTGACCATGGTGATCGAGCGCCTGTCGATTGTCTGGGAAGAGCGCGGCGGGTTGCATTCGATGAAGGTGGCGTTCGGCACCATGGTGGCGGCAACGCTGGCGCATCTGCTGATGATTCGCGCCGAGCTGGTGTATTTCTTCTTTACCTTCCCCGGTGTGCTGCTGGTGCTGGTCAGTGTGATGTTGCTGATGGGCCATTACCGGGGCTATCGACTGACCGAGCTGCGCCGCTTCCGGGCATTGGTGAAAGACCAGAGGGGCGGCTGAAATGTGGCTGAAGACCTGGCGAGCGTTACGACAGCGTGGCGTGCTTGGGATTAACCAGCGCAACTGCGAGCTGATCCTGCGTTACAACCAGCGCCACCTGTATCCGCTGGTGGATAACAAGCTGTTGACCAAGCAACGTGCTATTGATGCCGGCATGCGGGTTCCGGCGCTGTACGGGGTAATTGAAACCGAGCGTGATATTGCCGGCCTCGGATCGCTGCTCTCCGGGCATCGGGATTTTGTTATCAAGCCGGCGCAGGGTGCCGGCGGGGACGGCATTATCGTGATTGCCGACCGCTTCGGTGACTACTGGCGTACCGCCTCCGGCAAGCTGATGACGCTGGACGATCTCGAATTTCATATTTCCGGCATTCTTTCCGGAATTTACTCTCTTGGTGGTCACCGTGATGTGGCGTTGATCGAATATCGGGTGCAACCGGACAGCGTGTTCTCTGCGATCAGTTACGAAGGTGTGCCCGACATCCGCATTATTGTGCTGTGCGGTTATCCGGTCATGGCCATGCTGCGCTTGCCGACCCGGCAGAGTCAGGGCAAGGCCAACCTGCATCAGGGGGCGATTGGCGTGGGGGTCGATCTGGCCACCGGGATAACGCTTGGTGGTACCTGGCATAACCTGCGTATCGAGCGCCATCCGGATACCGCCAACCCGGTGTCCGGGGTGCCGCTGCCGTATTGGGAGGAGTTCCTGCAGCTTGCCAGTCAGAGCTATGAGCTGACCGGGCTCGGCTATATGGGCGTGGATCTGGTGCTGGACCGTGACGCCGGACCAATGATTCTCGAGCTCAACGCGCGTCCGGGGTTGAACATCCAGATCGCCAACGACGCCGGCCTGATGGCACGTTGCCGGGAGGCGGAGCAGGAGATGGAGCGTTGTCAGTTGGCCGGGCAGGTCAGTACGGCGGGGCAGCGCATTCTTTTCTGCCAACAGCGCTTTTCCGGGGGCGAAGGTCACTGAAAAGTGCAGACCGTAAGGCGCGGTAGCGCTATGATGCGGTACCCCGGAGTTGGCATCCGCACCAATTCGGTGCCGATGCTGATTTAATGCGCCATAACGGTGCATTTCACCAAGGCGAATCCGCCTGCCCGGGCCGCAAATGCGCCTGCTTTGCTGGCACGCATCTTGCTCAATTGCATCCAACTCCCAGTCCGGACAGTTCGCCGGGATGGGTAAACTCACGCTGTTCCGGGAGGACGCGCAATCATGACTGGCAGAACTATCGGTTTGATCAAAGAGCATGACGTCAAGTGGGTGGACCTCCGCTTCACCGACAGCCACGGTAAAGAGCAGCACGTCACCTACCCGGCGGCTGATGTCAACGAAGACTTCTTCGAAGACGGCAAGATGTTTGACGGCTCCTCCATTGCCGGCTGGAAGCACATCAACGAGTCCGACATGATCCTGATGCCGGATGATTCCTCCTCCGTGATGGATCCGTTCTCCGATGTCAGCACCGTGATCGTGCGTTGCAACATTGTCGAGCCGGCCACCATGCAGGGCTATGACCGTGACCCGCGCTCCATCGGCATGCGTGCCGAGGAATATCTGAAGTCCACCGGCATTGCTGACACCGCCCTGTTCGGTCCGGAGCCGGAATTCTTCGTGTTTGACGGGGTCAAGTGGAGCTCTGGCATGAGCGGCCAGATGTACCAGATTCACTCCGAAGAAGCGGCCTGGGTTTCCGGCGACGACTTCGAGCGCGCCAACAGCGGCCACCGTCCGCGCGTCAAGGGCGGCTACTTCCCGGTTCCGCCGGTAGACAGCCTGCATGACCTGCGTGCTGCCATGTGTGCCGCGATGACCCAGATGGGCCTGCACGTCGAAGTGCATCACCATGAAGTGGCCACCGCCGGCCAGTGTGAAATCGGCGTTGGCGCCAACACCCTGGTGAAGAAGGCTGACGAAGTTCAGATCCTCAAGTACTGCGTACACAACGTTGCCCACGCTTATGGCAAAACCGCTACCTTCATGCCGAAGCCGCTGGTTGGTGACAACGGTTCAGGTATGCACGTGCACCAGTCCCTGAGCAAGGACGGCAAGAACCTGTTTGCCGGTGACGTCTACGGTGGCCTGTCTGAAACTGCCCTGTTCTACATCGGCGGTATCATCAAGCACGCTCGCGCCATCAACGCCCTGACCAACCCGCTGACCAACTCCTACAAGCGTCTGGTGCCGGGCTTTGAAGCACCGGTCATGCTGGCCTACTCGGCCCGCAACCGCTCTGCCTCCATTCGTATCCCGTTCGTCAAGAACCCGAAGGGGCGTCGTATCGAGACCCGTTTCCCGGATCCGGGTGCCAACCCGTACCTGTGCTTCGCGGCTCTGCTGATGGCTGGCCTGGACGGCATTCAGAACAAGATCCACCCGGGCGATGCCATGGACAAGGACCTGTACGACCTGCCGGCCGAGGAAGCGAAAGCGATCCCGACCGTGTCGCACACCCTGACCATGGCCCTGGATGCGCTGGAAGCCGATCATGACTTCCTGCTCAAGGGCGGCGTCTTCTCCAAAGAGATGCTGGAGGCTTATATCGGCCTGAAGCGTGCCGATGTAGATCGCCTGAACATGACCCCGCACCCGGTCGAGTTCGACATGTACTACTCGGTCTGATCCTCGCGATCAGTTCGCGAAAAAGGGGCTTCGGCCCCTTTTTTGTTGTCTGCAGAAAGGCGCGCCAAGGGTTCCCTTTGCTGCGGGTCAGGCCCAGAATGATCAGGGCTCTGTGGAGGAAGACATGATGGTCAGGTGGTCTCTGGTGGCGGTGCTGATGCTGGCTTCGGTGGCGATGGCGGCAGAGCCTGCGGGCGATCAGCCGGGCGAGGCGGAGGATGTCACGCCACGTATCTATCGGACCCTGGACGACAAGGGGCGGCCGGTCTTTACCGATGTCCCGGACCCGAGCCGCAACTCCGAGCAGGTGGAAGTCCGCGAGCAGAACACCATCAAAATGGTCAAACCGCGCCAGACGATTCAGGCTTCCGAGCAGAAAATTGAGGCGGAGCTAACGTACAAGTTGGCGATTACTTCGCCTGTGGATCAGGCAAATATTCACCACCCCCAGTCCCTGACCATCAAATACGCGGTGCAGCCGGCTTTGCAGGAAGGCCATCGACTGCGTCTGTTGGACAATGGCGTCGAAACCGCTGCAACCATAGCCTGGCCGGATCGTGGTGAGCACCGGCTTGTGGTTCAGGTAATCGATGCCGACGATGAAGTGATATCCGAATCGGAGCCGGTAGTCGTTTACATTCATCGCCCCACAATAAAGAACTAGCCCTGCTGTCATCTGCACCAAAATAGTGCATTCTCCGTTCTGGTGGAGCCCGTGCTGGCGGGCGCCGGTCTGCTCCTGCGCGGTGCGCTGCCGCATCGCGTTGTGGCCTGAAACTTGCTTCTACGGCTGATGATGACTGATTCCCTGTTTCATAAACGCCTGCTGGACCATCTGCGCACTGCGGTGTTACTGCTTGATGGTGATCTGGTGGTGCGCTACCTGAACCCGGCGGCGGAGATGCTGCTGTCGGTCAGTGCAGCCCGCATAGTTGGCGGGCGCGTGCCGGAATATTTCATGGCCGACGAAGACTCCCACGATGCCCTGCGCAAGTGCATCGATGATGGCCATCCGTTTACCCGCCGCGAGGCGCGCCTGCACACTGGTCCGGGTGCCGGAGTGACGGTGGATTACAGCGTCAGCCAGATCAACGAGCCCGGTCAGACGCCGACGCTGCTGATCGAGATGCAGCAGCTTGACCGGTTGCTGCGCATCACCCGGGAAGACGCCCTGTTGCACTCGCATCAGGCCACCCGGGCGCTGGTCCGCGGTGTGGCTCATGAACTGAAAAACCCGCTCGGCGGTATTCGCGGTGCTGCCCAGTTGCTGGAGCGGGCATTGCCGAATCAGGAGCTGGCCGAATACACCCGGGTAATCATTGATGAGGCGGACCGGTTGCGCAGTATTGCTGATCGCATGCTCGGGCCGAGGCGCGTGCCGCACTTTACCGGCGTCAACCTGCATGAGTGTCTGGAACATGTGCGGCAGCTGATTCTGGCTGAACATCCGGACCGCATTCGTATCGAGCGGGATTATGATCCATCGCTGCCGGATGTGCCGGCCGATCGTGATCAGCTGATCCAGGTGCTGCTCAATCTGCTCCGCAATGCGGTTCAGGCGATTACTGAAGCGGACATCAGTGATGGCGTGATTCGCCTGCGCACTCGCGCGCTGCGGCAGTTCACTATCGGCGCCCAGCGTCATCGTCTGGTGGCGCGGATAGATATTGAAGACAACGGCCCGGGGATACCCGAGTCGCTGAAAGAAATGCTGTTCTATCCGATGGTCAGCGGCCGTGCCAGTGGCACCGGTCTTGGCCTGTCCATTTCCCAGTCAATCATCAACCAGCACCGCGGGTTGATTGAATGCGACAGCAGTCCCGGCAGGACCATATTCAGCGTGGTATTGCCGATGGAGCTTGCCCCTGCCGAAGGAGAAAGTGAGCCGTCATGAACGCCACTATCTGGATTATCGATGATGACCGTTCCATTCGTTGGGTGCTGGAAAAGGCACTGAGCCAGGATGGCTTCGCCATCCGCAGTTTCGAGGATGGCGATGAAGCCCTGAATGCACTGGAGAGCGGTGATGGCCAGCCGGATGTGCTGGTGTCTGATGTGCGCATGCCCGGCACCGACGGCCTGCGCATGTTGCGTATCCTGCAGCGCAAGTATCCGGAACTGCCGGTGATTATCATGACCGCACACTCGGATCTGGATTCGGCGGTCGCCTCCTATCAGGGCGGTGCCTTTGAATACCTGCCAAAGCCGTTTGATGTCGACGAGGCCGTGGCGCTGGTCAAGCGCGCCATTCGTCACCGTGCCGAAAGTCAGGGTGAGCCGGTCGAGCAGCCGGTCGAGCTGCCGACCGAAATCATTGGCGAAGCCCCGGCAATGCAGGAAGTGTTTCGCGCTATCGGTCGACTGTCGCACTCCAACGTCACGGTGCTGATCAATGGTCAGTCCGGTACCGGCAAGGAGCTGGTGGCGCGGGCCTTGCACCGTCACTCGGTGCGTAAGGAAAAGCCGTTTGTGGCGCTGAACATGGCGGCGATTCCGAAGGATCTGATCGAGTCGGAATTGTTCGGTCACGAGAAGGGCAGTTTTACCGGCGCCAATGCCCAGCGCATTGGCCGGTTCGAGCAGGCTAACGGCGGCACCCTGTTTCTTGATGAAATCGGTGACATGCCGCTGGAAGCGCAGACCCGTTTGCTACGGGTGTTGCAGGAAGGCGAGTTCTACCGGGTTGGCGGCACCACGCCGATCAAGGTCGACGTGCGGATTATTGCCGCCACCCACCAGAATCTGGAAAAGCTGGTGGCCGATGGCGATTTCCGGGAGGACCTGTTCCATCGCGTCAACGTGATCCGCATTCATATCCCCAAGCTGGCGGAGCGGCGTGAGGATATTCCCCGTCTGGCCCGGCATTTTCTCCAGCGCGCTGCCCGCGAGCTGGGGGTAGAGGCAAAAACCCTGCACAAGGATGTCGAGCGTTATTTCTCCTCACTTTCCTGGCCCGGCAATGTCCGGCAGATGGAAAACGTCTGCCGCTGGCTGACGGTGATGGCCTCCGGGCGCGAGGTGCTGATTGATGACCTGCCGCCGGAACTGCGTCAGCAGGAAGGCCGCGGTGAAGTGGTCGGCGACTGGGAGAAATCCCTGCGCGCCTGGGCAGACCGGGCGCTGGCGGCGGGCGGCAAGAATATTCTTGATGATGCGGTGCCGGCGTTTGAGCGCACCATGATCGAAATCGCGCTCAAGCATACTGGCGGCCGGCGTCGCGATGCCGCTGCCTTGCTTGGCTGGGGGCGCAACACCCTGACCCGCAAGATCAAGGAGCTGAGCATGGAGGAGGCGCTCGGCACCGACGACGAAGGCTAGTCCGGAGCCCTCGATCGACGGCGAAAGATCTTTCGCGGCCGGTCGGCCGCTCCTACAAGGGGATCGGCCGCTCCTACAGCGCCCGTTTGGCTTCCATGGTGACCAGCTTCCAGTCGCCGTCGTTCTGCCACTCACTGCTGATCCGGTAAAGCTGGGCGCGGTCCGGCAGGATGCCGCCACTGCCGCCGGTAACCAGAGCATTGAACGTGGCATCCGCGCGGTCTTCGCGGACGCTGTCTGCCGTGACCTCAATATTGGTCAGCACCACACTGATTTCCCGGTGGCGAAAAAAAGTGGCAGTCAACATCCGTCCTGCCTGTTCCTTGCCCAGCGCACCGTGAACGCCTTCATGGATCACCAGCTCATCATGCAGGCGCTCGACAATCGGCGAGGCTTCGCGCTGCTCCAGCGCTTCGGCCATTTCCTTGATCGCCCGGGTGATGGCGTCTTCGGCCGGCTCGGGCTGGCCGCAGCCGCTGAGCCAGAGTGTCAGCAGTGCAATCAGGGTATATGCTGTGGCGCGTCCGGATTTTGATCGAATCATGTATGCCACTGTATCCGCCTGCTTCGCCGCGTCAACAATTCCGGCCCCCGGTGCGGGAGCCGGGTATCCAGACAGCCCTGCCGGAAGCGGCAGAGGGCATGGCCGAGATGGGAGAGCAGGTATGAAGCTGTTACTGCAGCGGGTCAGTCAGGCCAGCGTCATTGTTGATGGCAAGGAAATCGGTCGCATCGGTCGCGGCATTCTGGCGCTGGTCGGCATTGAACGCGACGATACCGAGGCACAGGTCAGCAAGCTGACTGAGCGTATGCTGAACTACCGGCTGTTTGCTGATGCTGAAGGCAAGACCAATCTCAGCGTCCGCGATATCGGCGGCGGTGTACTGCTGGTGTCCCAGTTTACTCTGGCAGCGGACACTCGCCGTGGCCTGCGCCCCGGTTTCAGTCTGGCGGCAGCGCCGGAGCTGGCAGAAAGCCTCTACGAGAGAATGCTGGCCCAGCTCTCGGCCGAGACAGCTGTGCAAATTTCCAGCGGTCGATTCGCAGCAGATATGCAGGTATCGCTGATCAATGATGGCCCGGTCACGTTTTTGCTCGAAGCCTGAAAACAGGCTTGCACCCCGGATGCCGGAATGATCTATGATGAGGCGTCGCGTCGGCGGAGGACTGATCGGCGTATGGATTGTCCAATCAGGAGAAGATGATGAAAAAGCTATTTTTTGCTTCAGCGATTGCAGGTTCGGTTTTGCTGTCAGGTTGCCTCGGGCAGAATGCTCTTTTTAATCAGGTCCAGGATTGGAACGCATCTGCTACTGATGAAAAGTTTGTTGATCAGGGTATTTCTTTTGCGTTCTGGATCATTCCTGTTTATCCGCTTACGTTGTTTGCAGACGTCATTATCCTGAACTCCATCGAGTTCTGGACGGGCTCGAACCCGGTGTCTGGTAAGTCTGCCAAGGTGGCGGGTACATCGGAAACCGTTACGGATGGACTGGGTAACATGGCCACCCTGACTTACAATGCTGATGGCTCCGTTTCAGTAGTTGCCAAAGAAGGGCAGAAAGAAGAGTCCTATGTTCTGGTGCGCCAGAATGGAGAGCTCGTTAAAATGCAAGGTGACGGGCAAGAGGTTCTTGCCAGGTTCGTTCTTTAATTCCAGGTCCATTGAGAATGGCGCCTGCGGGCGCCATTTTTATTTGAGATGCAGTCATGATCCGGATTCTCCCTGTATTTATCTTGATGATATTGACTGGCTGTTCAGCTGGCTTCATCGATAAGCCCTCAAGGAACTGGGGTGATACGCCAGCCGGCTTTGGCCTTGAGTATCAGGATGTAATTGTAGTCGGTGATGATGGGGCTCGCCTGCACGGCTGGTGGCTGCAGGCAAAGCGACGTCAGCGCGGGACGTTATATTTTCTGCACGATCTGGATGGCAATGTGGGCGATTACCTGCATCGCGT
>JBECKT010000121.1:0-18584 GCA_040235405.1 Alcanivoracaceae bacterium | reverse complement strand
GCAAAGCCGAGACCGGCCAGCACTTCGGCGGCGCGGGCGGGCAGCGACCAGGCATTCAGTGCATCAAGTTTTTCATGGGCGTGGCCGATGGCCATGCCGTCGCCGCTGGCTTCGGCTTCGCGCAATGCTTTTTCGGCGGTGCGCAGCGGGGTGTTGCCGTCGAGCACATAATCAATGGCCGGCTGATCCAGCGCCGGCACTTCCTGGGCCATGATCGCCAGCCGCCAGTCTGCCGGCATCGACAGGCTGCCGGCATCGGCCTCAAGCTGGTCGCAGAGCAGGGCGAACAGCGAACTTTTGCCGCAACCGTTGCGGCCGGTCAGGCCGATCTTCCAGCCACCGTGCAGGGTGATGCTGGCATGGTCGAGCAGAATGTCGGGGCCGCGCCGCAGGCGCAGGTTTTCAAGTTGGATCATAGGGGAGCTGGATCATGTACCAGTCGTGTCGGGGAAAAGAGGCGCGAGTGTAGCAGATCGGTAGGAGCCGTCGATCGACGGCGAGGGCTTCGCGGCTGATCAGCCGCTCCTACGTGGGCTCGGTGGGTATGTTGTAGGAGCCGTCGATCGACGGCGAAGGTTTCGCGGCCGGTCGGCCGCTCCCACAGGGGTCAGGCGCTGATGGCCTGCTCGCCGATGCGCGGCTGCACCAGCCAGCTGCGCGCCCAGACTGCCAGCTCGGTGGCGGCCATCGGCTTGCCGAGCAGAAAACCCTGAATCATGTCGCAGCCGAAGCTTTCCAGCAGCATCACCGCTTCACGGGTTTCCACCCCTTCGGCGACCACTTCCAGACCCATGTTGTGGCCCAGCTCAATGGTTGAGTGAACAATCACGGCGTCGTCGTCGCTGTGATCCAGATTGAGCACGAACGACTTGTCGATCTTCAGTTCATCCACCGGCATGCGCTTGAGTTGCGACAGCGACGAGTAGCCGGTGCCGAAATCATCCACCGCCAGCCGCAGGCCAATGCCTTTCAGCCGCGACAGCATGGCATGGCCCTGCTGCTCGTCTTTCATCACCGAGCTTTCAGTGATTTCCAGGCACAGCGCTTGCGGTTCCACTTCGGCGTTGGCAAGCAGGTTGGCGATGTAGCCGGGCAGGTCTTCGTCGAGCAGGTCGGTGGCGGAGATGTTGACCGACAGCTGTACCATCAGGTGCTCGCGGTGCCATTCCTGCAACTGTGCCACAGCGGTTTTCAGCACCCAGCGGGTCAGCCGGTTGATGTGGCCGGCGTCTTCGGCAATGGCAATAAATTCGTCCGGGCGCAGCGGGCCCAGTGTCGGGTGGTGCCAGCGAATCAGCGCCTCGGCACCAATGCGCTCGCGATCACGCAGCGCGGCTTTCGGTTGATACAGCAGGTGCAATCCTTCGCCGCTCAACGCTTCTTTCAGATCGCGTGCCAGTGAGAGCCGGCGCAGGTGGCGTTCGTCCCAGCCGGGCTGATACACCGCCACCTGATGGCCGGCCTGCTTGGCGTCGTACATGGCGATGTCGGCGCGGCGCATCAGGGTTTCGGCGTTGTCGCCGTGCTCCGGATACAGGGCAATGCCGATGCTGGCCTCGACGTTCAGATGCAGGTCATCGAGCTCGACGGTCTGGGCAATGCGATCACGAATGCGGTGGGCAACCTTGATCGACTGGGCGGTATCGACATCGGCCAGCAGCAACATGAATTCATCGGCGCCAAGGCGGGCGGCAAGGTCGCGCTCCTTGGTGCTGCTACCAAGACGGCGGGCGACCACGCCGAGGACCTGATCGCCAACACCATGACCAAGCGAGTCGTTGATTTCCTTGAAACGGTTCAGGTCCAGCGCCATGACCGCGAACGGCGTGCCCTTGCGGATCGCATCCTCCAGTGACAGCAGGGCAACGCGGCGGTTGGGCAGGCCGGTGAGCGAATCATGTTCGGCCTGGTGCACCAGGCGCTGCTCCCGCTCGGCGATTGCGCCCTGCATGGCGTTGAAGGCCTTGGCGAGATCGCCGAATTCATCGTCACTCTGGATCGGCACCACGGTGTTGTAGTGGCCCGAGGTAATCCGTTTCGAGGCATTGGCCAGTGCCTTGACCGGCATGCTGATGCCGCGGGCCAGCAGGGCAGCGGCGATGGCGGCCAGCGCCAGCCCGCCAATCGCCAGCCACAGCAGTTGCCGGCCAAGCGCGTAATAGGGTTCCAGCACCCGCTCCATGGGCAACTGCAAAATGGCGCTCACTTGCTCGGACAGCGGCAAGGTCAGCAGCAGAAAATCGCTGGCGCCGATCCGGACTTCCTTCGGGCTGCTGACCTGACCGTTGCCGGCCAGCCAGACCGCCGAGGCACGAGCCTGTTCCGGTAGCAGGGTGCTGGCAATGAAGTTCTGGCCATTGCCGACGAAGGACACATCCAGGCTGGTCAGCTGTGACATGTTCCAGGCCAGTGCTTCGTTGATCACAAAGCCCATACTGACCCAGCCCACCAGATCCGGTGCATAAAGCGGGGTGATCACGATTTCATAGGGCAGGCCGTCGATCACCTCGACCCGCACTTCCGGGTCGAACAGGTCCAGCGGCGGGGCGATCTGCCGGCTTACCGCATCCAGGCTGATGACCTCGCCGTCGCGAGTGATCAACCGGGCCAGATCAGCCTTGACCCGGCCGGAATGGTTGGCCAGCGCCGAACGGATGGTGTCTTCATCGCCGCTGGCAACCGCTTCGCGAAAGCCGAAATCAGCCACCAGGATTTCCACCGAGGAGGCAAGCTGCAGGGCCCGGTTATTGAGCAGTTCGGTGAAGATCTCGCCGCCCACGGTCAGCCCCCTGCGGGCATCGCTAAGCAGGGTGTCGCGGATCACCGCACGGGAGGCAAAGTGGCTGGCAAACTGGAGCACACAGACCAGGCCGACCAGAATCAGCATCAGCTTCCCGAGATGGCTGTGGCGCATGGCGGCTCCGGATTGAGGTGTCCGGCGCGGGCGCCGGTTTCGAGTATTCCTTTGCCAGATACTGTAACCCAGCGATGCCGGAGGTAATAGCGGCGGGGCGTCGCCAGATGATTGTTTTTACAAGCTATTACAGGTCAGGCAGGGTGCGGGTCAGATGTCGCTGGACTTCCAGCCACTCGATAATGGTGCGCCATGCTTCCTGGTCCTGCTGCTCGGCCTCCTGCAGATCAAGCACGCCACAGCCATCGCCGGCTGCGCGCACATACAGCTGGGTATCGCGCAGGGTGGTCAGAAACGGGATCTTCAGGCTGTGCAGGAACAGCTCCAGCTTGCCGTACATCCGCGTTCTTTCCCGGGCCCGGTTGGCGATCACCGCCAACCGCTTCGGCCGGCGCCGGTTGGCCGGTGACAGCATCACCGATTGCATGAAGCGGGTCGCGGCACGAATGTCGATCGGGCTGGGCAGCACCGGCACCAGTACCACTCTGGCGATGTTGAGCAGGGCATCCAGTGCCGTGCCACCAAGCCCGGCAGGCGAGTCGATAATCAGCAGGTCACCGGCTTCGCGTAGAGGTCCCTGCAGTTTGCCGGCATGGAAGCGGCCATCCAGCGGGATCGATATCAGACGAATGTCGTCTTTACCGCTGTCCTTGCGTTGGCGGCACCACTGGGTTGCGGATTGTTGCGGGTCGAGGTCGAGCAGGGTGACGTTGCCGCCGCGGCCGGCGTAGTAGCTGGCCAGGCTGGTGGACAGGGTGGTCTTGCCGCAGCCGCCCTTGGCATTGGCCAGCAAAATGACAAAGCGATGCCCGCCGCGATCCGACACCGGACGTGCCGGGGCGAGTACCTCATCTTGTGGAACTACTGCGCTGTCACTGCCTGTCATGCCCCCTCCTGCCGCCACTATAGGGCAGCTGCCGTTGCGGTGCAGCTGACTTGATCAAAATCGTGAACCGGTCCGGGGGTTCGTCATGACAACCGCTGGCAAACGCCTGTATGCTTGCCGCTTCGTCGGCAACGGGGCGTCAAAATGAAATATTTTCTGCTGCTGATCGGACTGGTTGCTGCGGTATTGGCAGCGTTGATGTTAGTGCCTTTGGAAAACGGTCGGCCGGCGCTGGATCCTGATACGGTGCGCCGGTTATTGTCGGAATCGACCTCGATGGCTATGCAGGCCGAGGAAGAAGTGTTGCCAGCAATGTACCGCTGGCAGGATCAGGCCGGTCGCTGGCAGTACGGCCAGGTGCCGCCGCCGGGCGTCAGGGCGGAACCAGTGGAACAAAAAGATACCCGGACAGTCAGTCCCGAAGCATTGCGTCAGGGCGCGCTGCCGGAAGATTCACAATAAAAGCCAATGAACTGCTATGGAGGCAAGATGAACAAGTTTGCACTGCTGATCGCCGGTACAGTGGCACTGACTGCCTGTGGCGACAACACCAAGGTCAATCTGGATAACGAAGACAAGAAAGCGGCCTATTCGCTCGGTTACCGCACTGGCGAACAGATGCAGGGCCGTATGGACGGGATTGATCTGGACAGCTTCCTGGCAGGTATGCGTGCTGGCGCGCTGGGCGAGGAGCAGGTCAAGGCGCTGATGTCTGGCGACGATATGGACGCGGCAATCACTGCATTCCAGCAAAAGAAGATGGAAGAAGAACAGGCCGAGATGGCGCGCGAAGCGGATGAGAATCTGGCCGCCGGCGCTGCCTACCGCTCGACCCATGCCGAACAGGAAGGTGTTACCGTCACCGAAAGCGGCCTGCAGTATGAAGTGCTGGCCAGCGGCGACGGCGCCAGCCCGTCTGCGGAAGACACGGTTGTTGCCCATTATCACGGCACCCTGATCGACGGCACCGTGTTCGACAGCTCGGTGGATCGTGGCGAGCCGGCGACCTTCCCGCTGAATCGGGTGATTCAGGGCTGGCAGGAAGCGCTGCCGATGATGAAGATCGGCGACAAGTGGCGCATCGTGCTGCCGCCGCACCTGGCTTATGGCGAGCAGGGCGCAGGTGGTGTGATTGGTCCGAATGCGACGCTGGTGTTTGAAGTCGAGCTCAAGGACATCGTCAAAGAGTAATGCTGTTCACTCCCCGCCGCTGGCGGGGGGATCGATGGAAATCGCAGGAGCGGCCGATCGGCCGCGATTTTTCCGAGCATATCGCGGTCGGTCGACCGCTCCTGCAGTTTCTAATGTACCAACACCCTCTGCACTGGTTCCTCGCGCTGGTGGATGCTGACAATCAGTTGGTCCTCCAGAGCAAAGCGCTCTTCCAGTTTGTTCAGCAGATCATGCAGCCGCTGTGGCAGTTTCGCTTGCAGGGCGGCGATGTGCTCGCTGGTGTCGAAGTCGTCATTGAACGCCAGGGCAGCGTCGGTTGACTCCTCCAGACGGCGCAGGATAGAAGCCACCAGTTCCGGGTTCTCGCGCTGGCAGTAGTGCGCTTCACGAGCCAACTCCCGATAGATCTCGAAGTAGCCGGTACTGATGTAATCCACCAGCAACTC
Source organism: Alcanivoracaceae bacterium (assembly GCA_040235405.1). Classification (GTDB taxonomy): domain Bacteria; phylum Pseudomonadota; class Gammaproteobacteria; order Pseudomonadales; family Alcanivoracaceae; genus PGZG01. Next base: position 13,165 of record JBECKT010000121.1, on the reverse strand, counting down.
GCAGAACTGCTGCACCCGCTGCGGTAGCGGATTGCGCTGACGGTCGCTGGTGGTCAGGCTCCGCAGGCTGAACAGCATGCGCAGCAACTGCTTGCGCTCGCCCAGCCACTGTTGAACCAGAAGCTCGATGCGCTGCCATTGCTGCAGGGCGGCGTGGGTCTGTTGTGTCATGATCAGTCCTCCCGACATTTCCCTAATCCAGATAAACGCCGGCAAAGCCGGGAGCTCAAGTTAGGCGGGAGACGAACCGGTGCGCAATTGGCCGCGCGTGACGTAGCGCAAGAAAACGGGCGATCAGGGAAAATACGTTTTTAAAACAGAGGATTAAATCCAAGACGGATTTCGCATAAAAAGCGCGGGGAAAAGTCGGGCGGGCTATGTCGGAGAAAGGACTGATGACACTGTTGTAAGAGCGGACGCCCTATTTTGTAGGAGCGGCCGATCGGCCGCGAAACTTCGCGGCTGATCAGCCGCTCCTACAGCTCGGTTCCGCTACAGCAACCCTGCGATCCAGGGCCACAGCCAGGGCAGCGCCAGTGCGGTGAGCAGGCCGGTCAGGCCGAGCGCCAGCGACGAATAGGCGCCAGCGCGTTCGCTGTATTCAAATGCCCGGGCAGTACCGATGGCGTGGGCCACCAGCCCCAGCGCCAGGCCGCGAATACGGTCATCGGTGATGCGGAACAGACGAAACACCAGTGGCGCTGCCAACACGCCGACAATGCCGGTGATGGCGACCGCGCCAGCGGCCAGCGCCGGGTGGCCGCCGGTCAGCCGGCTGACTTCGAGGGCAATCGGCGTGGTGATGGATTTCGGCGCCAGCGAGCCGACCACATCCGCCGGGGCGCCGCAGATTGCGGCAAGGGCAATGGCCAGCCCGGCGGCCAGCGGTGCGCCGATCAGAATGTACAGCGTCACCTGCCGCCAGATATGCCGCAGGGTGGAAAGCTGGCGGTACAGTGGCCAGGCCAGTGCCACCGTGGCCGGGCCGAGGAAGAACTGCAGCACGGCGGTGCCGGCCAGATACTCGCGGTAGGAGATGCCCAGCGCCAGCAGCACCACAATCACCGGGATCATGGCCAGCAGGAACGGATGCGCCAGCGGATGGCGACCGGTGCGCTCGTAGACCCACCAGGCCAGCCGGTAGCTGGTCAGCGTCAGCAGCAGGGCAAACAGCGGCGTCTGGAAGGCACTCATGATGGCGAGCGCAGCAGCAGCTTGAGCAGGCCGGTGACCAGCACCAGTGCCAATACTGTGCCGAACACAATCGACACCAGCAGGGCCAGGCCATGCTCGGCGTAACGGTCCCACTCCAGCACAATGCCGATACCGATCGGGAAAAACAGCAGGGTCAGGTTACCGATCAGCAGGTTGGCGGCCGGGGCGATGCGTTGCAGCACCGCCGCCCGGGTGGTCAGCGCCACCAGCAGCAGCACCATGCCCAGCACCGGGCCGGGCAGTGGCAGGTTGAGGGTCTGAACCAACAGTTCGCCAGCGAACTGGAACGCCAGCAGGATCAGCAAACCATCAAGCATGGCGACGCAACAGCTGGAACAGGGCCACCGCAGTCAGGCCGATAAACACCAGCAGCGACCAGGCCGGCAGGGAAATGCCGAGAAACAGCCAATCGATCCTGGCGCACTCGCCGGAGCCGGTCAGCACCATGTCGAGCACTTCCAGAAACGGGAATACATCCATCATGTAGTCCAGCGCCGGGCCGCAGGCCGGCACGTCTTCCGGCGGCAGGCCTTGCAGCCAGACATGGCGGGCAGCGACAGCGCCGCCGCCGATGGCACCGACGCCGGCCAGCGCAGCATAGATACGCTGGCCGGTGGCGCCGGGGTTATGCAGCAGCGCCAGCAGGAAGAACAGCCCGGCAACGATCACGCCGACGCGCTGGAAAATACACAACGGGCAGGGGTCGAGACCTTCCACATGTTCCAGATAGAGGGCGCCGGCCATGGCCACGACACAGGCCAGAAAGGCGAGCAGGTTGAGCATACGCGGAGCCAGCAAGCGGGCCATCAGGGGCATGGCGACCTCTCTTCAGTAAGTAGGCAATGTGCGGCGAAGGGTAGGGAAAAGGTCGCCGTCCGGCAACCGGTAGAGTCAGGGGGCAGGCACGGCAGGGTTCCCGGGGCGGATCAGCCGGCGACGCGTTGCCCGGCCTGTTTCCGCAGCCAGGCTTCATTGCCTTCCGTCCAGCCGGATTCCCACCACTGCGACAGGGTTTCATGCTGAAACGGGCAATCCGTGGAAGGACGACCGCTCAGGCCCCAGAGGCAGCCCTGATTGTAGGCCTTCTTGCATTCGTCGTTGCTGTGTTGCGCTGTCATATGCAAAGGCTCCATGAACAGACTCAAACGTAACACGCGGGTGCTGAGGCGTTGCTGCCGTCCGGTTCACAGAATTTGCCTTTGGTCAGCGAAGCTGACTTGTTGCCTGTGATGAAAAAGCCGAGTTGAGACGGAATTCGTCAGAGCTTGTCGAACTGCGTCACTTTTTCGTAGCTGACGCAGTCGTGTGCCAGAAAAGAGTGACGCAGCGGTTTGGTGATCAGTCTCGGAAGTAGTCGGCAAGAAACGCCGCGAACGGCTGCTGTGATTCTGCTTCTCGCGCGGCCTGCTCGGCCAGACTTTTTCCCGCCATGTCGGCAAACAGCTTCTGTCCGGCCGGTTCCAGCGGCCGCTGGAGAAATTGCTCGCGATGCCGCTCGGCCTGCCGCAGGGCAAAATCGAAAAAACCGAGTTTCTCCTGCGCCATGATTGCCAATACTTTTGCCGAAGTAGTCTGGGCGGGATCGCGAATCTTGCAGCGCTGCAGCGCCAGCGAGTCGCGATAGCCTGTGCTGCCCTCGGCCTGATCGTACAGTTCGGCCAGGCCCTCAAGGTTGTCGAGCAGTTCTTCCGACCACTGTCGCAAGCTGGTCTGGCGACCGGCACGACACAGCTGGACGCTGGTGTCGCGACCGTTATACACCGCCTGTCGCAGATTCTGCTTGGCCGCGATCTGGTCGCACGCTTCCACCAGCGGCGAACGTTCGAGCAGGCAGAAGCTGGCAAACAGATCAATAAAACGCATGGTGTCTTCATTGATGCCAACCGGTTCGAACGGATCAAGGTCCAGTACCCGCACTTCAATATATTCCACGCCAGCACGTTGCAGTGCCTGGGTCGGCCGCTCGCCCTTGAGGATGGTGCGCTTGGGACGGATCGACGAGTAGTACTCGTTCTCGATCTGCAAGATATTGGCGTTCAGCTGGCGGTACTCGCCGTCGACACAGACACCGATTTCCTCGTAGGAAGGTTCGGGGGTGTGAATGGCGTGATTCAGGGTGCGCACATAGCTGTCGATATCGTTGTAGCTGATATGCAGGCTTGACTGGGCATTGTTCTGGTAACCGAGATCGCTCATGCGCAAGGAAGTGGCGCCGGGCCGGAACAGGCTGTTATCAAACCGCTTCAGCAACTGGTGATCGCGTCCTTTCAGGAATGATGCGCAAACCGCCGGCGAGGCACCAAACAGGTACACCAGCAACCAGCTATAGCGATGGAAGTTGCGCAGCAGGTCAAAGTAGCGCGAGGAAATATAATCCTGCAGCGGTTGTTGGTTGCCTTCCGCCTGCTGATGAATTTCCCAGAACGATTTCGGCCAGGAAAAGTTGTAGTGAATGCCGGCAATAGTCTGCATGCGCCGGCCATAGCGATGGCCGAGGCCAAGCCGGTAAATGTGTTTCATCCGGCCAATGTTGGAGGTGCCGTAGTAAGCCACCGGCACGTCATCGTCATGTTCGACCCGGCACGGCATCGAGTTGACCCAGAGCAGTTCGTCGCCGAGCTGGCTGTAGCTGTAACGATGCACGCGATCAAGAAATTCCAGCGGCGTACTGACGCCGGTGGTGGCCGGAGTAATGAACTCCAGCAGTGCCTCGGAATAATCGGTGGTGATATGCGGGTGAGTCAGTGCCGAACCCAAAGCCTGCGGATGCGGTGTTTTCGCCAGTGCGCCCTGTGGCGTGACACGCAGGCTTTCCTTTTCAATACCGCGACGGATATCGCGCAGGGTCGGGGCGGCGTTGGCGTCGATCAGGGCTTGCAGGCGGCGGTTCAGGAATTCACTCATAGGGATTCCGGCAGTGATTCAGCAGGCGCCGTCAGCGGGCACCATCGAACGAACACAGAGCGTCCACATGAAGGCGTCGGCCGTCAAGCGCGACCTTTCTTTTTGGCCTCTTCCTGAGCCTTGGCAAACAGTGCGGCCATGCCACCGCCGGCCGGTGCCGGCGCTGCCTTGGCTTTACCGCCGCCAGCATTGCCCTGCGAGCGGCCACCGTGACGCTGCTGCGGGCTCTGGCCGCGATTGTCGGTGGCCGGCTTGTCATCGTGGCGATCCTCAAGGCGCATGGTCAGGCCGATGCGTTTGCGCGGCAGGTCTACTTCCACCACCTTGACCTTGACGATATCGCCCGGCGCCACGACTTCATGCGGATCCTTGACGAAGCTGTTCGACAGCGCCGACACATGCACCAGACCATCCTGATGCACGCCGATATCCACGAACGCACCGAAGTTGGTGACGTTGGTGACCGAGCCTTCGAGAATCATGCCCGGCTTCAGATCCTTCATGTCCTCGACGCCTTCCTTGAACTCGGCCGCCTTGAATTCCGGCCGCGGATCGCGGCCCGGCTTTTCCAGCTCACTGATAATGTCCTTTACCGTCGGCACACCGAAGCGCTCGCAGGTGTAATCGGCCGGGTCCAGTTTGCGCAGGAAGCTGACATCACCGATCAGATCTTTCAGCGGCCGGTTGTGTTTGGCAGCAATGCGTTCCACCACCACATAGGCTTCCGGGTGCACGGAGGAGCTGTCGAGCGGATTGTCGCCACGAATACGCAGGAAGCCGGCGGCCTGTTCGAAAGTCTTGTCGCCAAGACGCGGCACCTGCTTCAGATCGTCGCGGCTTCTGAAGATGCCGTTTTTCTCGCGGAAGCTGACGATGTTGCCGGCGATGGTGCCGTTCAGGCCGGCGATGCGTGCCAGCAGTGGCGCTGAAGCAGTGTTCACATCGACACCAACGCCGTTTACGCAGTCCTCAACCACGCCATCCAGGCTGCGTGCCAGGCGGGTCTGGCTGACATCGTGCTGGTACTGGCCGACGCCGATGGATTTCGGATCAATTTTTACCAGTTCGGCGAGCGGGTCCTGCAGCCGGCGGGCAATCGACACCGCGCCACGATAGGACACGTCGAGATCCGGAAATTCCCGCGCCGCCAGTTCCGATGCCGAATACACCGAGGCGCCGGCTTCGTTGACCATGATCTTGCTGATGTTCAGTTCCGGCAGCTTTTTCACCACTTGCGCGGCGAGCTTGTCAGTTTCCCGGCCGGCGGTGCCGTTACCGATGGCAATCAGTTCGACCTTGTACTTCATGCACAACGCGCCCAGTACCGCCAGCGACTGATCCCAGCGGTTTTGCGGCACGTGCGGAAAAATGGTGGTGGATTCAAGCAGCTTGCCGGTCTGGTCAACGACCACGACCTTCACCCCGGTACGCAGGCCCGGGTCCAGCCCCATGGTGGCGCGCATACCGGCCGGCGGTGCCATCAGCAACGCTTTCAGGTTGCGTGAGAAAACAGAAATGGCGCCTTCTTCGGCCATTTCCCTGACCCGGCCGAGCAGTTCGGTTTCCAGATGGGTGGCGAGCTTGATCTTCCAGGTCCAGCGCACGGTTTCCTGCAGCCAGGTGTCACCGGCGCGTTTCTGGTTGGTCCACTCGATGCTCTTCGCGACCATGTCTTCGCACGGATGCGGCTGCGCCGTTTCCAGCTCTTCCGGCAAGGTCATGCTGACATGCAGCACGCTTTCATTGCGGCCACGGAACAGGGCCAGTGCGCGGTGTGAGGGAATCTCGGAAAGTTTCTCGGTGTAATCAAAGTAATCACGGAACTTGCTGGCCTCATCCTGTTTGCCGTCGGCGACCCTGGCGGTAACGATGGCGTGTTGCCACAGCCAGGTGCGCAGCCGGGTCAGCAGGTCGGCGTTTTCGGCGAAACGCTCCATCAGGATCTGCTTGGCGCCATCGAGCGCATCCTTGGCGGTGTTGATGTTGTGCTCGGCGTTCAGATACGCGGCGGCCAGCTCCTCCGGGTTCTGCGACGGGTCGGCGAGGATGGCGTCGGCCAGCGGCTCAAGCCCGGCCTCGCGGGCGATCATGGCGCGGGTGCGGCGCCTGGGCTTGTAGGGCAGGTACAGATCTTCCAGCCGGGTCTTGCTGTCGGCGGCCAGAATCTGCGCCTCCAGTGCCGGGGTCAGCTTGTCCTGTTCGCGGATGCTTTTCAGGATCGCGGCGCGACGCTCTTCCAGCTCGCGCAGGTAGCGCAGGCGCTCGTCCAGATTGCGCAGCTGGGTGTCATCAAGGCCGCCGGTGGCTTCTTTCCGGTAACGGGCAATAAACGGCACGGTGGCGCCTTCATCCAGCAGGGCGACGGTGGCGCGGACCTGCTCGGGCTGGCAATTGATCTCATTGGCGATGATCGCTTCGATGCTGGCCTTGGTGGCAGCCGGGGTCGGGGTCGACATGGAAAAAAGTCCCTCAGGCAAAAAACACAACGGCCGGCATCATAGGCAATGAGGCCGGCCGTTCACAGATTGCATTTTTACGCTGAATGGTGTCAGCCGAGCAGTTCGTTGACCTTGCTGATCAGCGCGTTCTCCTGGACTGGCTTGACCAGATAGGCTTTGGCGCCCTGCCGCTCGCCCCAGACCTTGTCGGTATCCTGATCCTTGGTAGTGACCAGAATAATCGGAATATGTTGGGTGGCCGGGTCTTTGGTGATCTTGCGGGTGGCCTGAAAGCCGTTCAGTTCCGGCATGACCACATCCATCAGGATCAGGTCGGGCAGCTCGGATTTGGCCTTGTCGACCCCTTCCATGCCGTTGCTGGCAGTGACCGTCTTGTGCCCATGACTCTCCACGATCTTGATCATGTTGGCCATTTGCGTGGGGGAATCATCAACGATAAGGATTTTTGCCATGGGGTACTTGTCTCCACTCTCTCCCGGGGACCATCTGGGTGGCCTTGATGCTGACCGGCATCATAGCAGTGCCATGCTTTTGTAACACCTGCTGTTTGTGCCCAGCAGCCGCCGGACGGCCGAGTCGGCCGATGGACGGCGATTCAACGGAACCTGCAGGAGCGGCTGAGCAGCCGCGATTCTTTCCGGAAAGCCTTCGCGGCCGGTCGGCCGCTCCAGTGACTAGTAGCGGAACGTTACTCGGGCGCGGCGCAGCCAGCGCAGCAGGACCACCGCCAGCCCGCCTTCCAGCAGCAGCCGCAGGGCCAGTTGCCACTGACTGAACGCCAGTTCGTGCAGGGCCGGGTCGAGCCGGCTGATCAGGCTGGCAAGCAGCAACAGCGGCACCCCGGCAATCACCAGCGCCCGGGCCCGGCCGCGCACCGCCAGCTGCTGCCGGAACAGTGCTTCCAGTGTCTTGCCGGTGAGCCACAGCAGCAGCATCAGCAGGGCCAGCGCCAGCAGCACAGTCAGGCTGACACCGGCAGCCTGCGACGAGCGCACGATCACCCCGGCTTGCAGCAGCAGCTGGATAGCAAACAGGCCGAGCAGGGCAATGGGCCACCACAGACTGCCACGCAGGCCCGGCTCCGGTTCGACCGTGCGCCGGTACTGCTTCGGGTCAAACTGCCACAGCGCCACCGCCGTGGCGGGCAGATTGGACGGAATAACGGCGTTGCCCAGACGCGCAGCGAAGTGCGCCAGCCGCGGTTTGGTTTCCTCAATAATCATCAGCATGCTCGGCACCACCAGCAGGATCAGCACGGTACCGAAGCCCAGGCCAAACACCAGGCTGACCGCCATCGGTTTCAGGAACTGCGCCTGCAAAGAAGTTTCCAGCAGGATCGGCGCCAGGCCGGCGACGGTGGTGATCGAGGTCAGCAGCACAGCGCGCAGGCGCCGCACACAGGCCTCGACAATGGCCTCGAAGCGGTCCATACCATCGATAACCAGCTGCCGGAAGAAGCTTACCAGCACGATCGAATCGTTGACGATAATCCCGGCCAGCCCGAACAGCCCCATGATCGAGAACATCGAGAACTTGACCCCGAACAGGCCCATAAACAGATGGCCTATTACCGCGCCGGTAAAGCCGAACATGATTGCCGTCATGATCGCGATCGGCCAGGACCAGCTGGCGAACACCCAGGCCAGAATGATGTAGATCAGCGCCAGTGCCAGCATCTGCCCGGTCTGCACATCGCGCATGTTTTCGGCCTGCTCCTTGAGCTTGCCCTCGACCTCGACACTGATGTGATAGCGGGCCTGAATATCCGGCAGCAGTTGGTTGGTGAGTTCGGCGACGATCTGGTTGGCGTTGCCCTGTTCCGGATCGAGATCGGCGGACACCACTACGGACAGCCGGCCATCAATACGGCGTAGCAGGTCAACGCCCTGTCGACTGCTGAAGGTCACCACGTCACTGAGCAGCAGGGTGTCGCCGTTCGGTGCGATGATCGGCATCCGGTCCAGTGCCGACAGCGAGCCGCGCTCGCTGTCCGGCAGCATTACCCGCACTTCGACTTCCTCGTCCTGCTCATTGAACAGTTGCGCCAGCGAGCCATCGAAGGCGCTGCGCAGCTGCGCGGCGACAGACGCCAGTGTCAGGCCCAGTGCGCGTGCATCCGGGGTCAGTTCAAAGGTCAGCTGTTCCTTGCCCCAGGGCAGGTCGTCCTCGACATTGCTGACACCGTTGTAGCGGTTCAGCGCTTCCTGAATCTCCAGCGAAGCCGCTTTCAGGGTGGTGACATCGGCACCACCCAGACGCAGGGCAATCGGGCTGCCCGGTGGCCCGGCTTCCGGCTGGCCGATGGTGAGCAGTTCGAGGCCCGGCGGTTCGATGATTTTTTCGCGCCAGGCGCGGATGAACTCGTCATTGGAAATATCCCGGGCGTTGCCGGTCCAGACTTCCACCAGCAGGGTGCCATAGTGATCGCCGAGTTTGGTGCGGTTGCCGGCCGGGCTGGAGAAGCCGGACGCAGTGCGGTGCATCTGTACCACGGTTTCGACGATATCCTCATCGAACTGTGCATCGGTTTCCTGCAGGGTGCTTTCCAGATGGTTGAGGAAACGGTTCACCGTACGCTGGTCGGTACCGGAGCTGAACTCGACTACGGCGCGCAACTGGTCGCCATCCACCGGCGGAAAGAAAGTGAATTTGAGCCAGCCGGTGGCAACGATGGTCAGGGCGACGAAGAAGGCACAGAACGCCGCGGTGACCACGGCGTAACGTCGCTCGATGGCCCAGCGCACAATTGGCCGGAAACGCTGTTCGCGAAAATCGTTGAACTGGTTGTCGAGGCGCTCGCGCAGCTTGCCGCCAAAGGATGAGGCCCGGGCAAAGCTGTGATGCAGATGCCCGGGCAGGATCAGGAAGCATTCAATCAGTGACGCGATGATCACACAGATCATCACAAACGGAATATCGAAGGCGATCTTGCCCATGGCGCCGCCCATCATTGCCAGCGGCAGGAATGCGGCGATGGTGGTAGCGGAAGAGGCCACCACCGGCCAGAACATCCGTTTGGCACCGCCAATTGCGGCTCTTAGTGGTGATTCTCCTTGCTGCAAATGGGTCAGGGTGTCTTCGCCAACGACAATGGCATCGTCAACGATAATTCCCAGCGCCAGAATCAGGCCGAACAGGCTGATCATGTTGATAGTGCCACCCATAAACAGCAGCACACCAAGCGTGGCAAGGAATGACACCGGGATGCCGACGGTCACCCACCAGGCTACCCGTGCGTTGAGAAAATAAAACAACGTGATGATCACCAGAATCAGGCCGGTGATACCGTTCCACATCAGTGTCTCGATGCGGTCGCGCAGGTGTTTCCAGCTCTCGAAGTAGACATGCATATGCATGCCGGCGGGCAGGGTCGGCTGCACCTCGTCGATCCACTGCTGCATGATTTCGGCGGAGACCAGCGAATCATCTTGCTCGGCGCGCAGCACCTGGAGCTCGATGGCCGGATAGCCCTTGTAGGTCATGTACGGCTGTTCGTCCCGCGGCCGCCGTTCGATCAGGGCAATATCGCCCAGCCTTAACAGCCGGCCGGTCTGGTCGGTGAACAGCGGCAGGTCGGCGAAGCCGCGTTCGTCGCGGCGTTGGCCAAGGCCGCGCAACTGTTTCGCCGCTTCATCGCGGCCGACGGTGCCGGCGGGAATGTCATCGCTGAACTGGCGAATGCGCAGTGCCAGTTCATCCAGCGTCATGCCCAGATCATGAAGAATGGCAGCGGGAACCTGAATGGCCATTTCTTCCGCCGGCAGGCCGGCGAACTGCACCTGACCAATGCCGCGTGACAGCAATTCGTTTTCCATCCGCCGCACTAGCGGCCGCAACTCCGCCAGCGAGCCGCGTTCGGTGTAAACGAGAATGTTGCCAATCGGTGAGAACCGGTCGATCTTCTGCACAATCGGCTGTTCCGCATCCTGGGGCAGGTTGCGAATGGTGCTGATGCGCTGGCGGACATCGGACAGGGCCAGACTGAGATCGGTGTCGTCTTCCATCTCCATAAAAAACATCGATCGGCCCTGTTCCGAGCGGGCGGTCAGCTTGCGCATGTTGGCCAGGGTTTTCAGGTTCTGTTCCACCGGGATGGTGATGGCGCGCTCGACATCCTCCGGGCTGGCGCCGCGCCAAGGAATGGCGACGGTGATGTAGTCGAAATCGAAATTCGGGAACAGCTGGCGGTTCAGTTTGTAAAGGCCGTACAGGCCACCGAGCACCATCAGCAGCATCAGCAGGTTGGCGGCCAGCCGGTGCTCGGTGAAGCTGGCAATCACACCGCGCTGACTCATGGGGCATCAGCCTCGGAACTGTCGGCCGGTTCAATTCCCGCCGGTGTCTGGCCGCTCTCGCTGGGCTGCACTTTCAGGCCGTCGATGGCGCCGGGTAACTGGGTCACGACAATCCGGTCGCCGGCGTTGAAATCACCCTGAAACAGCAGCCGGCGTTGGCCGTCAGCCTGCTGCCATTCGCCAATCCGCTGTACCGGCACGGTTTGCAGACGGTCTTGTTCATCAAGGCGATAAACCCGGTCGAGGCCATGCAGGGCGGCCGCCGGCAGCGCCAGCAGACCATCCCGGGGCGGCAGTGACAGCACCATCGGCAACGGCCGGCCGAGCTCCGGGGTGACGTTGCTGTCTTCCAGTACGAACAGGCCATCGACCCCGCCGCGGCCGCGTTCCACTTCACCGGCGAGCCGGGCGAGGCGTAATGGCAGGCGCCGGTTTTCTATCAGCAGCTCACCGGCAAGGCCACCGCTGTTCAGGCCGGCGCGCACTTCCGGCAGATGGCTGAGCGGAATCTGGGCGCGGATCTCGATGCCCTGGTCGGCATACAGGCTGATCAGGGCTGCACCCGGTTGTACCCGTTCGCCCTCGGCCACATGCAGGGCGGTGATGCGGCCATCAAACGGTGCGTGGACCTGACTGCGGGCCAGCTCCAGATCGGCCTGATCGCGGGCGGCGCGGGCGCGGCTGATGTCGCTGTCGAGCCGGCGCAGGTCGTTCTGGTAATTGCTTACCGCCAGCTGCCGCGCTTCCAGATTCAGTTGTTGGCGAGCGAGGTTCTGCCGCGCTTCATCAAGCTGGGTTTGCGAAGCCAGGTTGGTTTGCCGCAGTCGTTCCAGCCGGGCGACATTCTCCAGCGCCAGCTGGGTCAGCTGCTGTTCCAGTGCCAGTGCCTTGCGGTCGCTCTGATGACGTTTGCCGGCGGTGGACTTCTGTGCTTCTGCCTGCGCCAGCGAGGCCTCGGCCTGGGCCCGGGCCAGCGCCGCTTCGCGTGGGTCGAGCTGCAGGATCAGGTCACCCTTGCGGACCCGGTCACCGGGCAGTGCCACCGCTTTCTGCACCAGCGCCACCACCGAGGAAGAGAGGGTGGCGCTGGCCGGCGACTCGATCCGGCCAAATAGCGACAGCTGTGGTGCGAACAGCCCCGGCCGGGCCAGCTCGACCTGCACCCGTGGGCTGCTGTCGGTGACCGGCTTCTGCGGCGCCGAAGGCCGGAATAGTGACAGCAGGATAATGGTAATCAGGGTTCCGATCAGCAGGCGCGGTACCGGTGGCAGTTCACGCCAACGGGTTCCGAGACGGGCGGGCAGATCGGACATGGCGGGCTGTCTCCAGTGTGCATTCAGTGAGCGGATGATACCTGTGCTGCCCCTGTTGATGCAGTGAGGATTCGTTACTGCCGCTATGGTGGCCTGCCCGGTTTGCTCACGCTTTGAAACCATTCCCGTCACCCGCCGGGGCAGGCGACAGTTGAAATGACGGGCCGCGACGATGAAGATGCCGGTTCCCTGCAACCCCGGAGCCGGCCATGAGCAGCGAACAGCCCAGCGACAAGATCCTGGTGGTGGATGATGATGTCCGCCTGCGCAGCCTGCTGCAGCGCTTTCTTGAGGAGCAGGGTTTCTACGTCAAGGGTGTCGCCGACGCCGGGCAGATGGACAAGGCGCTGTCACGGGAGCTGTTTTCGCTGATCGTGCTGGATCTGATGCTGCCCGGTGAGGATGGCCTGTCGATCTGCCAGCGGCTGCGTCAGCGCGGCGATGATGTGCCGATTATCATGCTCACCGCCAGGGGCGACGATAACGAGCGCATCGAAGGCCTGCAGCTGGGCGCCGATGACTATCTTGCCAAGCCGTTTAATCCGAAGGAGCTGGATGCCCGGATTCGGGCGGTGCTGCGGCGCCGTGTGCGCGACCTGCCCGGCGCGCCGAGCCGTGATCTCGAAGAGATCAGCTTCGGCCCCTGGACCCTTAATCTCGGCACCCGCATCCTCAGCCGCGACGGCAGGGAAGTCGGCCTGACCACCGGCGAGTTTGCCGTGCTGAAAGCGCTGGCTCAGCATCAGCGTGAACCGCTGACCCGGGACAAGCTGATGAATCTGGCCCGTGGCCGGGAGTGGTCGGCGATGGAGCGCTCGATTGACGTGCAGGTGTCGCGCCTGCGCCGGCTGATCGAGGAAGACCCGTCCCGCCCCCGCTATCTGCAGACGGTCTGGGGCGTCGGTTACGTATTTGTTCCGGAGTAAACTGCTGCGATCTGAATAACCTGTAGGAGCGGTGGGCCCCCCCCCCCGCCCCC
>JBECKT010000116.1:0-22700 GCA_040235405.1 Alcanivoracaceae bacterium | reverse complement strand
GTGAAACTTTGCCGTCATCCTGCCTCACCATACTCCGCCTCAGCAGTCAGGAACTGGCTACAGGGGTTCCGCCAATGCTGTTATTTAGACACAACATTGCCCTGAATTGAGGAGAGGATCGAATGAACAAGAAGCTGCTTGCGATCGCTGTTGGTGCTGTAGTTGCACTGCCGGGCGCCGCTCTGGCCGCCGGCCCGACTGTGTACGGTAAGATTAACATCACGCTGGATTCGGTAGACACCGAGTTTGGCGCTGACACATTCCCGGCAGCTGGCTCTGATCAGTGGGAGCTGAACTCGAATGCCTCCCGTCTGGGCGTCAAGGGTGACTTTGATCTGGAAGTTGGTGGCCTGAAGGCTATTTACCAGGCTGAGTACGAAATCAATGTCGACGATGGTGGCGGCGCTCCGTTCAGCCAGCGCAACATTTTCGGCGGGCTGAAGGGTGGCTTTGGTACCCTGCAGGCGGGTAAGTTCGATACCCCGATGAAGACTGCTGAAGGCAAAATTGACCAGTTCAATGATCTGGCCGGTGATATCGATTCCTTCGTTGCCGGGCAGGATCGTGCCAACAACATCGTCCAGTACACCACCCCGAAGCTGGCTGACACCATCACCGTAAAGCTGGCCTTCATGCCGGCGGAAGGCGCTGACGTCGACAACGATACTCAGCCTGATGACGGTCTGGCGGACACCATTCAGGCATCGGTAGCTTTCGAGAAAGGTGGTCTGTATCTGGCATTGGCCCACGCAGCGGACTCTTCTGATGCGCAAACTGACATTGCCGATCCGTTTGCTCGCGTCGACATGACCCGTCTGGTTGCTCACTACAGTGCTGACGTTTTTGAAGTGGGCGCTCTGTACCAGATCACTGAAGAAGTGACCTCTGGTGTCGACTCCGAGAACACCAGCATGGTGGTCAGCGGTGCATTCAAGATCGACCGCATCAAGCTGAAGGCCCAGTACGGCATTACCGAAGGTGATGTGACCGACGAGGAAGTGACCATGATGGGCGTAGGCGCAGATTACCAACTGGCCAAAGCGAGCAAGGCGTTCGTCTACATGACCAGCCTTGAGCGCGATGTGGCCGACGACGAGAACCAGGTGTTCGGTATCGGTCTCGAGCACAAGTTCTAAGTTGGCACTGTCATCGGGCAGCAGGGATGCTGCCAATGCCGGGCTGATTTGTCCGGTACATTCAAGCCCGCCCTGTGCGGGCTTTTTTGTGTCCGGAATGCCGCAATCCGGTGCAATTTAAGCCCCGGGAGGGGGCATAAAGCGCATATCGCACCAAATCAGGTCTTTTTTTATTCATTTTATCGTCATATAGTCGGAGCACCAATGTATTGGGGCATTGGTTCGAAGCTAATAACTTAATAAAGGGATGACGACATGAAAAAGACCTATCTTGCTGTAGCAGTAGCCGCTGCCCTGGCGACCCATGGTGTGGTCCATGCGCAGGACTATCAGGCGGAAGCAGGCCTGTCTTACATTGATATAGATGTTGACGGCTTCAGCGATAGTGCCATTGGCCTCGATTTCACTTATTTCATCGAATCCGTGAACACTCAGGATCGCCCTCTGGCTGAAGCTTACTTCCTCGGCCGTAACAGCAATGTTGGCGCCTCCTATATGACTGTGGATGAGGCAGATATCGATACTCTTGGGCTCTCTGCGGAGTTCTGGATCGAGAACATTTATGTTGCGGCAGACTTCTCCCGTGTAGATGACGGCTTCTTTGATGAAACCTTTAACGACTACTCTGCGCGCCTCGGTTACATGATGAGCGATAGCCTGCTCGGCTATGTCGGTTTAAAAGATGGTGACAGCTTTGATGAAAACAGCTTTCTGGCCGGTGTGAAGTATGTTGCCGATATTGGTAGTGGCTTTGTCAATCTGGAAGCAGAGATCGAGACGAATGACGGCGACAATGTGCTGAGCCTGATGGGTGATTACTTCTTCAGCAATCAGTTCAGTGCCGGAGTACGGGTTGTTGAGACTGATGTAGACGGCGTGGACACCGGCTTTGGTGTGGGCTCACGCTACTTCTTCACTCCGACGGTAAGTGGCGAGCTTGAGTATTTTACTCAGGATGACGTAGACGTAATTGGCCTGCGTGCGGCAGCTCGCTTCTGATCAATGTCTGTGGAAAACTGCTGAAACAGGGTGTGTCAAATCCCTGTACGGCGCACTGAAAAACGCCCCGCATTGCGGGGCGTTTTTTTGCCCGACATCCCCGACATCTATGCGTCCTGCTATGCGTCCTGCGAGATTTGACGGTGGCAGTGTTGTGACGGTCATCGAACAATCAATTTTCAGAAAATATTCTGTCACCTGTTAGTGCGATGCTTGTCTGCCCGGAAGCATGGCAACGGATCGCCTGTGGTTATCGCGTGCAGTACAAACCGACAATCAGAAGGTGATTCCATGAATGAAGCAACGATTTCCCGCGCTCGGCTGGTAGAACTGTTATGGCAGCTCAAGCAGCAACTTGACCAGTCTGGCGGCGCCGGCGAAATCCGCTTTGTTCACTTCAATACACTGCTTAACGACCCGCAGTACCGGGACGAAGTAATTCGTCATGCCGCACACTCCTCGGTAAAGAAAGTGCGCGCATTGGGTCAGCAGCTGATCACGGTTGACCAGAAAAATGCCGCTTTGCTTTCCAGTAGCCACCAGTATGCTCAGCCAGGCAATCGCGCAGAATCTGCACCGCAAATGCAAACACAAACGCAAAGACGGGGAGGCAGTTCGAAACGTGTCCCGGTGATATCCCTGATCGCCCTGGCGCTGTTGCTCGGTAGTTACGCGGGTTGGCGCTACTATCAGGATATCAGGCAGGCTGTGTCCGGCATTCAGGTTGTCAGCGGTAGTATAGAGGGCAACGAACGCTGGCGCGCCGGCCGTACCGTACGCCTCGATGGACTGACTTTCGTTGAGTCCGGCGCCAAACTGACCATCGAGCCCGGGGTCACAGTGCTTGGTGCACCGGGCTCGGCTCTGGTCGTCACCCGTGGCGCCCGTATTTTCGCGCGCGGTACTGCCAGTGAACCGGTGGTGTTTACCAGCGCTCAGCCAGAAGGACATCGCGTCAGTGGAGACTGGGGCGGCGTCGTGCTGCTCGGCGCCGCCCCGGTTAATGCCGGCAACGCCCATATCGAAGGCATCGAATCCGGCGATTCGCGTGGCGACTTCGGGGGTAGCGATATCAGCTACAGCTGTGGTGTTATGGAATATGTGCGCATCGAGTTTGCTGGTCAGGAAATCTCAAAGGACAACGAACTGAACGGACTGACGCTGGGTGGCTGCGGCAGCGATACGATCACGCGTTATATACAAGTCCATCGTGGCAAGGACGATGGTATCGAGCTTTTCGGCGGCAGCGCCAACTTGCAATATATCGTTATTACCGGCGCTGCTGACGATTCACTGGACTGGGATATGGGGTGGCGTGGTCAAGTGCAGTTTCTGGTAGCGCAGCAGCACAAGGACACGGGTGACAACGCTTTCGAAGGTGACAGCAACAAGGCCGACCATGATGCCGAGCCGCGCTCTGAACCGGTCATTTATAACGCGACTCTGGTTTCACCTCGCAGTCGTGGCAAGCTTCAGCGCGCCATGACGATCCGGCGTGGCTCCGCTGGTCAGTTTTACAATTTTCTTGTCAGTGGTTTCTCTGGCGAGCTTATTGATATTAGCGATGCCAGCAGTGCGCAACTTGCCAGCCAGGGCGATATCCGCTTCGAAGGATTGATCACCCATGCCACCGCCAGTTTTGATGATGAAAGTGGTGACAGTGATGACGATGCCGGTTTCGATGAGGCGCAGTGGCTGGCAAGTAACAATAGCGGCCTGCTGCTCGACCGTGACCCGGCATTGCCGCGCAGCGCTCGAGACAGTATTAACCCCAGCTTCGTGCCCGCGCGTAATTCGCCGGCCATGAGCGGCGGCCGGCGGCCGCCGAAAGGCGAGTTCTGGGATGAGTCCGCAACCTATCTGGGCGCCGTCCGGCCAGGCAGTATCTCCACTTGGCTTGATGGTTGGACTCATTTCCCCGCTCATTGACCCCGGCCACTCCCGTGACGGGTATCATGACTTCTAACCCTGATACTTGCGCAGAATCAGCGTTGCATTGGTACCGCCGAAACCGAAGCTGTTGGACATCACAGTCGTTAGTTTGGCATCACGGGTTTTGGTCACAACCGGGCAGTCCGCTGCTGCCGGGTCAAGCTGACTGATGTTAGCCGAGCCGGCAATAAAGTCGTTCTGCATCATCAGCAACGAATAAATGGCTTCCTGAGCACCGGCAGCACCAAGCGAATGACCGGACAGCGATTTGGTTGAGCTGAACGGTGGCATGTTGCTGCCGAACACTTCGCGAATCGCCCGCAGTTCGGCGACATCACCTACCGGCGTGCTGGTGCCATGGGTGTTGATGTAGTCAATCGGCGTATTCGCAGTCGCCATGGCCTGGCGCATGCAGCGGGCCGCGCCTTCACCACTGGGGGCCACCATGTCGTGGCCGTCGGAAGTGGCGCCATAGCCGACGATTTCGGCGAGAATATTGGCGCCGCGGGCTTTGGCGTGCTCCAGTTCCTCGACCACCACCATGCCGCCGCCACCGGCGATGACAAAGCCATCGCGCTCGGCATCGTAAGCACGTGAGGCGGTTTCCGGGGTGTCGTTGTACTTGCTCGACAGTGCGCCCATGGCGTCGAACAGAATGCTCAGGGTCCAGTGTTCTTCTTCGCCGCCGCCGGCAAAGACGATGTCCTGTTTGCCCAGCTGGATCAGCTCCATGGCATTACCGATGCAATGCGCGCTGGTGGCACAGGCCGAGGCAATCGAATAATTCACACCCTTGATCTTGAATGGCGTGGCGAGGCAGGCGGACACGGTACTGGCCATAACTCGCGGTACCATGTACGGGCCAACGCGCTTGACGCCTTTTTCGCGGGCGATGTCGGCGGCTTCCACCTGGTTCATCGACGAGTGGCCGCCGGAGCCGGCAATCAGGCCGGTGCGCTCGTTGCTGACCTGATCAGCCTCCAGTCCGGCACTGCGGATGGCATCGTCCATGGCGACGTAAGCATAAGCAGCGGAATCACCCATAAAGCGTCGGGCCTTGCGATCGATGCGTTCATCCAGATCAATGGTAGGCAAACCGGCAACCTGACTGCGCATGCCGATTTCCTTGTAGATCTCGCGAGCGCGAATGCCGGAGATACTTTCCCGCAGTGACCGGGTCACGCTGGTGGCATCGTTGCCCAGACAGGAAACAATACCGAAACCGGTAATAACTACTCGACGCATGGTCAGACTCCGTCAGAAACCGTCAGTGGAGGTAAACAGCCCGACCCGAAGGTCTTCGGCGTGGTAGATGTCGCGTCCGTCGACACTGACTCGTCCATCGGCGATGCCGAGGATCAGGCCGCGGGCAACCACTCGCTTGATATCCAGGTGGTAGGTGAGCCGCTTTGCGGTGGGCAGCACCTGTCCACTGAACTTGACGCCGCTGACGCCCAGCGCCCGGCCGCGGCCCGGATGGCCAAGCCAGCCAAGGTGAAACCCGACCAGCTGCCACAGTGCATCCAGGCCGAGACAACCGGGCATCACCGGGTCGCTTTCGAAGTGGCAGTCGAAGAACCAGAGATCCGGCTGGATATCGAGCTCGGCGATAATCTCGCCCTTGCCGTATTTGCCACCCTGATCACTGATGTGGGTAATACGATCCATCATCAGCATATTCGGCAATGGCAGGCGGGCGTTGCCCGGGCCAAACAGTTCACCGTGCCCGCAGGCTAACAGCGCTTCCTTGTCATAAGAGGAGGGTCGGGTACTGGTCACACTACTATCCACGTTGACTATCCAGATCAGCAAAATCGGGGTGCATCATAGCAAAGGGTTGTCACCATGCGGTCAATTCAGGCATTACCAATTGTGACAGCCCTCATGGGGGCGGTAAGTTTGTCAGTATGGGCTATCGTGCATGGTTGCGCCGGCCGATGACAGGGTGATGACCGGGGCGTCGCTCTCGGGCTTGCAATGCGAGGGCGGCTTGACCATTCTAGGGCCCCCGAAAGTCCCCCGGAGAATCCCTTGGTCGCAGAGCTGGGCCACTTCTGTCTCTGGCTGGCGCTAGCGCTGGCTGTTCTCCAGTCATCACTGCCTGTCTACGGATACGTGTCGGGCAAGCCCTGGTTGCAGGCTGTAGCACGACCGGCGGCGTTGCTACAGTGGTTGTTCCTCACCATCGCCCTGCTGGCGCTGGCGTGGGCCTTCTACAGCCATGATTTCACCCTCAGTTATGTGGCGGGCCATTCCAATAGCCAGCTGCCGCTCGGTTACCGGATATCGGCAATCTGGGGTGGGCATGAGGGTTCTCTGCTGCTGTGGGTGTGGATCCTGTCGCTGTGGGGACTGATGGTGTCACTGCTGCGCGGCAAGGTGCCCACCGATATACATGCGCTGGTGCTGGCAGTGATGGGCATGATCGGTATCGGCTTCCTGCTGTTCATGCTGCTGACGTCGAATCCGTTTGAGCGAAATCTGCCGTGGTTCCCGCTCGATGGCGCGGATCTCAACCCGTTGCTGCAGGACCCGGGGCTGATTATTCATCCGCCGATGCTGTACACCGGCTATGTCGGCTTTTCCGTGGCGTTTGCCTTCGCCATCGCCGGTCTGATTGCCGGCCGGCTGGATCCGGCCTGGGCGCGCTGGGTCAGGCCCTGGACCACGGTGGCCTGGGCGTTTCTCTCGCTTGGTATCGCCCTGGGTTCCTGGTGGGCCTATTACGAGCTGGGCTGGGGCGGTTGGTGGTTCTGGGATCCGGTTGAGAATGCCTCTTTGATGCCCTGGTTGTCTGGCACGGCCTTGATTCACTCTCTGGCGGTGACCGAGAAGCGCGGCTTGTTCCGGGCCTGGACCGTGTTGTTGGCCCTGACGGCGTTTTCGCTGTGTCTGCTCGGAACCTTTCTGGTCCGCTCGGGAATTTTGACGTCGGTGCATTCATTCGCCAATGACCCCGCCCGCGGTGCTTTTGTTCTGACTTTCCTTGCCATTGTCGTGGGCGGTTCGCTGACCCTGTTTGCATTGCGTGCGCCGGTGTTAAGGCATCGCGCCGGGTTCGAATGGTTGTCGCGGGACAGCTTCCTGCTCGGCAACAATCTGCTGCTGCTTACCGCTACTTTTGTCGTGTTGATGGGGACCCTGTTTCCACTGATCGGCGAAGCGCTGGATATCAAGATCTCGGTGCGCTCGCCTTATTTCAATGCGTTTTTTGTGCCCTTGACGCTGCTGCTGATGCTGTTGCTGGTTCCGGGCATGTTCAGCAACTGGAAAAAGCAGGATGGCAAGGCGCTGCTGAAGCGGCTGCTCTGGCTGGCGCCGGTCAGTGTCGTCACAGGTGCCGCACTGGTAGCTTTCAGTGATGGGGAGATGCCGTTTGTTGGTGTGCTTGCCGTAATTATGGTGGTCTATGTCATTCTGGCGCAGGTCAGTGACTGGCTGCAGAAGGCGTTGGCATTCCGCGTCGGTCTGTTGCGTGGTGCCGGCAGATTAACCCGCGCTTATCATGGCATGCTGCTCGGACATATCGGGCTGGCAGTGATTGTTGCCGGGGTCACTCAGGTCAGCTTCCGCGAAGTCGAGCGGGACCTGCGCATGGTGCCCGGTGATGTGGCTGAGGTGGCGGGATATCAGTTCACTTTCGCCGAGGTTACTGAGCGGGCCGGTGCCAACTTTGACGCTATCCGGGCGATTGTGCCGGTCACCGCAAACGGCCGTGATATTGTCATCCTGACTCCGGAGAAGCGCACCTACCGCGTAAGTGGTCAGGTCATGACAGAAGCCGCGTTGCATTCGAATTTTTTCCGTGACCTGTATGTGGCGCTAGGCGAGCCGATCGATCAGGCAGAGCAGGCATGGGCGGTGCGTATCTACTACAAGCCGGGGATCGGCTGGTTGTGGATGGGATCGTTGCTGCTTGGTATGGGTGGTTTCCTCGCCGCCTCGGATCGTCGTTACCGGTCGAAATCATCGGAGCAAACTGATGCCGTCGCGTAATGGTTGGTGGATGTTTCTGCCGCTGGTGGTGTTTATTGGACTGGCGGTGTTATTGGCTACCCAGCTTGGTCGTAATACCGAAGAGTTACCCACGGCGCTGGCCGGCAAACCGTTGCCGACCATGCAGTTGCCCTCACTGATGCGTACCGGCAGCGAAGTGACTAATGATTTTTTTCTCGGTCACTGGACCTTGCTGAACGTCTGGGCAACCTGGTGCCCGACCTGTTATGTCGAACACCCGTATCTGATGCAGCTGGCCGAGCAGGGCGTTCGCATTGTCGGCCTGAACTACAAGGATGATGCCGACAAGGCGCGCCAGTACCTGGCGACATACGGCAACCCCTTTGTTGAAGTGCCGGCAGATGAAAGTGGCCGTTATGGCATTGATCTCGGTGTTTACGGCGCTCCGGAAACCTTTGCTATCAACCCGCAAGGCGAAGTTGTGCTGCGCTATGTCGGTGAACTGAATGATCGTTCCTGGCAGCAGCGTTTTGCGCCCGTCTGGCAGAAGGAGACAGAGTGATGAAACGTCTGGTCCTGATGTTTCTGTTTTGCTGGCCGCTGGCGTTGCCGGCGGTACAGGATATTTACCAGTTTGATTCCACTGTCGAAGAGAAGCGTTTCCGTGAGCTGCTGGTGCAGCTGCGCTGCCCGAAATGCCAGAATCAGGCCATCGCTGATTCAGATGCGCCGATTGCTCAGGATATGCGCCAGCAGGTTGCCGAAATGATACGTGCCGGCCGCAGTGATGAGGAAATCGTTGGCTACTTTGTCCAGCGCTACGGTGACTTTGTCAGCTATCACCCGCCACTGACCCCGCAAACCATGATTCTCTGGTTGGCGCCACTTATGGCGATGGCCGGCGGGCTGTTGCTGGTAGTGTTCCAGATTCGGCGCGCGCGCCGGATTGCGCGTGGCGAGGATATTGCCTGATGTTGTACCCGGCTATTGCTCTGCTGGCTGCTTTTGCAGCACTGGTGCTGTGGTGGATGTGGCGCCGGGAGGCCCGGCGTCAGGACGTTGCGCTGCGAGTGCCCGCCGTGGCCGTGGTGCTGGTGGTCGTCGGTCTGGCTGTGCTGCTATATATATGGCGCGGACAGCACCCGGATACCGCCCGCTGGTTGTCCGACTGGCGAGCCTATCAGGGTTTTGCCACCCAGGTGGTGGCGGGCAATCCGGATCCGGAACTGGCCGCGCAGGTTCCGCTGCAGTCGCTGGCCCGGGTGCTGCAGCGGCAGCTGCATCTGACTCCCTCCGCCGAAGGCTGGTACGTTCTGTCACTTGTATACAGTGAGCTGGAGGCGCCACAGGTATCGGTAATGGCCGCCCGCCGCGCCGTAGAAATCAGTGACAAGGCACTGGAGCCGCGACTGCTACTGGCGCGCAGTCTGATCGAGCAGGATCAGGGCCGGCTTAATGATGAAGCCGGCGAGTTGCTGGACACTATTCTGGCCGAACACCCGGGCCATGACGGCGCACTGACCTTGCTGGCCTCGGCGGCCATGCAGAGTCAGGATTTTGCCCGAGCCTTGCCGGCCTGGCAGGCATTGCTGGCTCGCCACGGAGAGGGTGAGGCGCGACTGCTGCTGGAAAAAATGGTCGAGGATGCCCGCCATCAACTCTCCGCCCAGCAGCACTATGAGAATCTGACTGTGGTGGTAGAGGCTGGTCAGGGTATTGAAGCGGGTGGCAACCTGTTCGTGTTCTTGCGCCGCCCCGGCGATGTTGGCCAGCCGCTGGCGGCCATGCGTGTGCTGGCAGACCGTTTCCCGATTACGGTGACATTGACCCCTCAGAACTGGTTGCAGACGATGCCTGAACCCGGCACCGAGCTGGTGGCAGGCGCGCGCTACAGTGCTGTTGGTGGTGGCGCTGTTGAGCAGGCCGGGGAAAGCGCTGAACTGACGCCCGTCAGTGGCGTGGCCGGAGCCTTGTCAGCCCGGGTCCGATTGTCGCCGTCAGGCATTCAATAGAAGTAAGAGTAATGTCTTAGTGGTGTCGCTGGCCGCCTTGTCGGGCGGGCGGTGTCACGGTAGAGTGCCCCCCTTTTTCGGGGACAAACCCGGCGCCATCCGGTACCGGAATTCAAGTCGGAGTCATCTATGCGAGTCATCCTGCTCGGCGCCCCGGGTGCCGGTAAGGGCACCCAGGCCCAGCTGATCATGCAGAAATTCGGTATTCCGCAGATCTCCACCGGAGATATGTTGCGTGCTGCGGTTAAAGCCGGCACCCCGCTCGGTGTCGAAGCAAAAAAAATCATGGATGCCGGCGGCCTGGTGTCTGACGACATCATTATCGGTCTGGTCAAGGAGCGCATCCGCGCAGACGATTGTGCCAACGGATTCCTGTTTGACGGTTTCCCGCGCACGATCCCGCAGGCTCAGGCGCTGGTGGATGCCGGTATTGATATCGACTTCGTTGTCGAGCTGGACGTCGACGATGAGGAAATCATCGAGCGCCTGTCGGGTCGCCGCGTACACCCGGCCTCCGGTCGTGTTTACCACATCAAGTACAATCCGCCGAAGCAGGAAGGCAAGGACGATCAGACCGGTGATGATCTGGTACTGCGCGACGATGACCGGGAAGAAACCGTACGCAAGCGTCTTGAGGTATACCAGCAGCAGACCCGCCCTCTGGTGGATTTTTACAAGAAGCTGGCGGCTGCCGGTGGTGACAAGGCGCCGAGTTACGTCTGCATCGCCGGGGTTGGCTCGATGGACGATATTCGCGACAAGGTCCTGGCGGCACTGAAACAGTGACATTCTGACGTGTCAGGAAATGTCCAAAAGGAGGCTTCGGCCTCCTTTTTTTGTCTTTCAAAATCCCTGTATGCCAATGCCGATATCCTGATTCGATGAGTTTCGTTGCCGGCTTCGCCGCTCCGGAAAAGTGTTACGGCGGTAACACTTTTCACTGCTGACCCGGTCGCGCGGTCGCGACTGCCCCCTGGATGGACTGCCGTACTGCGGCCTGAGTGATCCGCTTCAGGTAGAAAAATATTCCCTCAAAAGCAGCTTCGGTGTGCGCGCTCGGAGGGCCGGCGCCCGAATATGATTATCTCTTGAATGCTTTTTTCTGCGGAAAAAACGCAAATTGGTTTATTTCGATAGAGCTGAAACGGCCGGAGTGACGAATTTTGCCAGTGTGTTTGGAGCGCTGTTGAATGAAATTGAGTGCGGGCTGAAAAAGGGGGGTGAGCAAATTATGTACCACCTGATTTTTTTTTATGCTATTTTTTCTCTCGGTCGCAGTAAAAACAACGCTATAGCTTAGGAGATCAGTCATGGCTCGAGCCAAAAAGAAAGCCGCACCGAAACGCAAGGCAGCCAAGCCAGCAGTAAGGAAGGCCGCTGTTAATGACAAAGTGAAGCTGAAAGAGCAGGCCGCCGCCGCTGCCCACAAGGCAATGGCCGCTGTAGAAGCCAAGCTCGAATCACAGAAGAAGAAGGTTGAAGCTACCGCTGCCAAGCTGAAAGCTCAGCGTGCTTCCGCTAAAGGCAAACTGACCGCCGCCGCCAAGGCCCGTGTCGCCACCATGCGTCAGCAGCTGAAAGCGCTGCGTGATGGCATGGCCGACCTGCGCAAGGAGCTGCGTGCAGCTAAAACTGCCGCTTCCCGTGAAGCCAAGCGCCTCAAGGCTGCGCACCGCGCTGCGGATCGCAAAGCCAAGACCGCTGCCAGAAAAGCCGCCGCCAAAGCGAAAGTAGCTGCCCGTAAGGCTGCTGCTCGTGAGAAAGCGGCTGCCAAGAAAGCTGTCGCCAAGGCCAAAGTAGCCGCGCGTAAAGCCGCTGCCAGGCAGAAAGCCGCTGCCCGCAAGGCCGCTGCCAAAGCCAAGGCTGCTGCTCGCAAGGCTGCTGCCCGCGAAAAGGCTGCTGCCAGGAAAGCGGCTGCCAAGGCCAAGAAAGCTGCTCGCAAGGGCAAGGCCAAAAAGCGTGTAGTGCGCAAGGCTCCGGCCCGTAAGGCTGCTGCCAGGAAAGCGCCGCGTAAGGCGAAGGCCAAAAAAGCTCCACGCAAGGCAGTAAAAGCAAAGAAGGCGCCGCGTAAAGCTGCTGCGAAGAAAGTTGTTCGCAAGGCTCCGGCCAAGAAGAAAGCCGCACGTCGCGGTCGTCCGGCCAAGAAATAAATCTTTTCTGGTCCGACAAAAAGCCCCGCTTCGGCGGGGCTTTTTTATGGCTGCCTGTTCCGGGGATCTCTGAAAAACGATGGCATTCGTTGTAGGAGCGGCCGATCGGCCGCGATCTTTCTGGTGTGAATCGCGGTCGATCGACCGCTCCGGGGGTATTCAGAGCTTCCTTAGCTCTGATTCGAATTCAGATGATTCAAGTTGGCAAATGCACGGCTGTCACTCCGGAAACTGACCGGGCGTAGTGGTTTGTCAGCGAGCCAGCCATGGACACTACGCCCGCCTTGATCAAGCCAGGCCGACAGGTTCTCGCGCCAGTATTTTCCATTCAGGGCCATGCACAGGTGCTGCTGGCGGACGCCATCGTGGGCGACGCTGATATCTGCATCATCGTGTCGCGCCTGCATCAGCCGCTGCGGCAGGTCGGCAGGTAACATCGGCATGTCGCAGGGGAAAATCACCTGGCATTCTGTCTCGACCACGGCGAAAGCTGCTTCCAGGCCAGCCAGTGGGCCTGAAAAGCCGGTACGCCGATCTGTGACAACGGTCACGCCGAGAGCCAGGTACGCGTCCAGATTGCGGTTTGCGCTGACGATCACGCTGGGACTCTGCTTACCGAAATGTTCCAGCAAATGCTGAATCATGGCCTTGCCACGCCAGTTGGCCCAACCCTTGTCGATGCCACCGGCACGCGATCCGCGCCCGCCGGCAAGTATTACCAGCGTCCATTCGGGGGTGTCGGTGGTCCGGATTCTGCTCATGCCGATCTGCGGGTAGCTGTATGAATTGCTATTGTCGCTGCGGCATCCTGATTTGTCTGCCAATGGTTGTCGCGCGGCCTGATTGGTATGCTTTGCGCCAGCTGAGGAGAGTCCTGTTGAGTCGTGTCGAAAAAGTGCTGTGTGATGACGAGCGTTTCGCCAGTCTGATCCCCGGTTTTGCCCCGCGTGCACCGCAGCTGGAGATGGCGCAGGCGGTAGAGAAGACGCTGGATAATGCTTCGGTGCTGGTGGTGGAAGCAGAAACCGGGACTGGCAAGACACTAGCCTATCTGGTGCCGGCGTTGCTGGCGGACGGACCAACGATTATTTCCACCGGCACCAAAAGCCTGCAGGAGCAGCTGTTCTTCCGCGACCTGCCGGTGGTGCTGAAGGCGCTTGGTGTGAGCCGCCGCACCGCTTTGCTGAAAGGCCGGGCCAATTATCTGTGCCGGTACCGGATGAAACTGCACCTTGAGGAAGCGCGTTTCCAGACCCGTGACACCGCATTGCAGATGCAGGTGGTATCGCGCTGGGCTGCCCGCACCGCCAGCGGTGATATTGCCGAGTTGCGGGAAATTCCCGAAGACGCGCCGGTCTGGCCCTGGGTGACCAGCACGGCGGAGAACTGTCTTGGTCAGGACTGCCCGGAAATTAATAACTGTCCGGTTATGCGGGCCCGTCAGGAGGCGCAGGAGGCGGATCTGGTGGTGGTCAATCACCATCTGTTTTTCGCCAATGCGGCGCTCAGGGGCGAGGGCGTTACTGAACTGCTGCCAACCGCCAATGCGGTGATCTTTGACGAAGCGCATCAGTTACCCGACGTCGCCGCCACCTTTTTCGGTTCGACGCTCAGTTCCAGACAGCTGCAGGAGCTGTGCAGTGATGCCATCAGCGAGGCAGCCCATACCGCCGTCGATGTGCAGGGCTTGTCGGCCTGTACCAGCGCGCTGGAGCGAACCATGGCGGACTTGCGCATCGCTCTGGGCAATGATGGCCGCAAGGACCCTTGGTCGGCGGTGGCGGACGCACCGGAAGTGATCAGTGCAGCCACGGCGCTGGCGCAGGCATTAGCAGCGCTGGAACAGTTCCTCGAGCCGCACGCCCAAGGTAGCCGTGGCATGGAATCCTGTCATCGCCGCGCAGTGGAGCAACGGCAAAGCCTGGCCCGGTTCCGGAATGGCGATGACGACAATCTGGTGTTCTGGTTCGAAACCTTCAAGCGGGCGTTTCTGCTACATGCCACGCCTTTGTCAGTGGCAGAGATGTTTGATGCCCACCGTGCCCGGCAGCGCTGCAGCTGGATATTTACCTCGGCAACCCTGTCGGTGGCCGGTAACTTCAGCCATTTTATTGACCGCCTTGGCATTGCCGACGCCGAGACCCTGCGTCTGGAAAGCCCGTTCGATTTCCGCCGACAGGCAGTGCTGTATGTGCCTGAAGATCTGCCGACACCGGACATGCCGGATTACACCCGGCGTCTGGTCGACAACATGGTGCCGGTGATTGAGGCAGCGAAGGGCCGGACATTCTTTCTTTTTACCAGCCACCGGGCGCTGCGTGAGGCGGCCGAGTTATTGCGCGACCGGATCAGTTATCCACTGCTGGTGCAGGGCGAGGCAGGACGGCGGCAGTTGCTGGAGGATTTTCGCGAGCGCGGCAACGCTGTTCTGCTTGGCACCAGCAGCTTCTGGGAAGGCATTGATGTGCGGGGCGAAGCGCTTAGCTGTGTCATAATCGACCGCCTGCCGTTTGCCTCACCGGGCGATCCGGTGGCAGCGGCGCGGATCGAACGGATCAAGCGCGAGCGAGGCAATCCGTTTCGCGACTACCAGCTGCCGCAGGCAGTCCTGACCCTGCGTCAGGGGGCCGGTCGGTTGATTCGTGATGTGCAGGATCATGGCGTGCTGGTCATTGCCGACCCGCGCCTGATCGACAAGAGTTACGGCAAGCTGTTTCTCAACAGCCTCCCGGGCATGACACGCACCCGCAAGGTCGAGGTGGTGGAACGTTTTTTCCGTTATATCGAAAGTCGGGGCACGCTTGAAACTACTGGCACTTGAAACGGCGACAGACAGCTGCTCGGTGGCGTTGTGGGATGATGGCCTCATCGACGAGCGCTTTGAAGCGGGGCAGCGCCGGCAGACCGAGCGGGTTCTGCCGATGGTGGAACAGATACTGGCGCGGGCGGGCTGGAAACTGAGTCAGCTTGATGCGATTGCCTTCGGCCGGGGCCCCGGTGCCTTCACCGGCGTGCGCGTGGCGGTGTCAGTGGCACAGGGTTTGGGTTTCGCCGCAGATATTCCGTTGATCGGTATCTCGACACTGGCGGCCAGCGCCCATGGTGCGGCGCTTGAGCATGGTGATGGGAACTGGCTGATTGGGTTTGATGCCCGTATGGGTGAGCTTTACCTGGGTGGTTACAGCGTGACGCAGGGTAGTGTGCAAACGCTGTTGCAGGATTGCGTCGCCGCACCGTCGGCGCTGCCGGCGCTGCCGGGCGGACAATGGCGCGGTGCCGGTAGCGGTGCGTTATATCTGGACGCCATGCGCAACGCCTGGCCAGCGCTGCTTGACTGGGATGCGACGCAGCTACCTCATGCTGCATCGGTAGCGGCGCTGGCAGCGGTGGAACATGCCGCTGGTGCTGGTGTCGCTGCAGAACAGGCAAGACCGGTGTATCTTCGCGACCGGGTGATTCAGGGAGCAATACGATGAGCAAGCCATCCGGCTGGGACCTGCCCAACCCGCATATCATGAGCATGACCGTGCCGACCGCGGCCATCGATGTAATGGGCCACGCCAACAATGTCGAATACCTGCGCTGGCTGGAACAGATAGCCTGGGATCACACCCGGGCGCTGGGGCTGGGCTGGGAAAAATACCAGCAGCTCAACCGTGGCATGGTGGCGCGTCATACCGAACTGGAGTATCTGGCACCTGCTTTTGCCGATGACGAGCTGGAGATCGGCACCTGGATTGTCGAGAACGATCAACGCATCAGCATGGTGCGCCGCTATCAGGTTCGTCGTCCCGCCGATGGCGTGACCCTGCTGCGCGGCCGTACTCGCTGGGTTTGTGTTGCCATTGATTCCGGCAAACCGCGGCGAATGCCACCCGAGTTTATTGATGGTTATGCGCTAACTGCCGTGGAAGCTGACTGAATGGAATGGTTGCAGTTGTTGGTGCTGGCAGTGATTCAGGGATTGACCGAGTTCCTGCCGATTTCCAGTTCTGCGCACCTGATTCTGCCGGCGCAATTGTTCGGCTGGCAGGATCAGGGGCTGGCATTCGACGTCGCCGTGCATATCGGTACCTTGCTGGCGGTGATGCTGTATTACCGCCAGTACCTCGCCCGTATGACATTGGGCGCGCTGCACGGCGTCCGGAACCGGCAGATGAACGAACACCTGCGGCTTGGCTTGCTGCTGGCCTGGGCGACGGTACCGGCGGTGATTTGCGGTTTTCTGTTCAAGGACATGATCGAACAGCAGAGCCGCTCGGTGGCGGTGATTGCCACCACAACATTGTTATTCGGCGCGCTGCTGTGGCTGGCTGATGCCAAGGGCTCGCAGCGCAATTCGATGATGGCGATGGGCTTTGCGGTTGCCACCCTGATCGGCCTTGCCCAGGCACTGGCACTGATTCCCGGTACTTCGCGTAGCGGCATCACTATTACCGCTGCACTGCTGCTCGGCTTGCGTCGCGAGGATGCGGCCAACTTTTCTTTTCTGATGTCGATTCCGGTGATTCTTGGCGCTGTCGTGCTGATGCTGGGTGATGTCGCCAGCGAGGAACATATCTACTCACTGGTGCAGTTGCTGGTCGCTTGTCTGGTGTCGGCCGTGGTGGCGTACCTGACCATCGCCTTCTTCATTCGTCTGGTAAACCGTCTGGGCATGCTGCCATTTGTCATTTACCGGCTGCTGCTTGGCGCCGTGCTGGTGCTGTTTTTCCTGTGAAACTGGTAGCGCTGCCGGGTGTTGCCGATGTTGGCGTCGACACTGTCGCCGACGAAGCCGCCGCCCGTGCTGCTCATGCCGATCTCGTGCTCGGCCGGATCGACGGCAACAGATTGTCCCTGTGGCGCCCGGAAGGCCATGAGACGCCGCTCAGCGTCGACTTTACCAGTGGCGCGCTCGGCTACCGTCTCGCTGCCGATCGCGTCCGTCACGAGCGTCTGGTGCGCGCTGTCGGCAAACAATCCGATAACGGCATGCTGATTGACGCCACCGCCGGCCTCGGCCGTGATTCCGCGTTACTGGCTCAGGCCGGCTGGCAGGTCAGCATGCTTGAACGGCAACCGGTGCTGCAGGCGCTGCTGGCAGACGGCCTTGCCCGCGCGCCGGAGCTGGCCAGCCACCTGTCACTGATCCGTGCCGACAGCACTGAATGGCTGCTGCAGCACCCGCGCTGCGCCGAAGTGGTGTATCTGGACCCGATGTTCCCGGAACGGGAAAAATCCGCCGCCATCAAGAAAGAGCTGCTCTGGCTGCAGTGGCTGTGCGGAATGGACACGGAAGCGGGCGAAGCGGCATTGCTTGACGCTGCATTGTTTGCAGCCCGACGCCGGGTGGTGGTCAAACGCCCGCTGCGTGCACCCAACCTCGGCACCCGCAAACCAGCGTCATCGCTGCCAGGGAAGACCGTAAGGTTTGATATCTATCCCTGTCACCCGGGTTAATTGCCGGGTTCATTGAGCGAGTCCGTTCCGCTACTGAGCGCGTTCGATTTACTTCGGAGCTTGCGTGTCAATGTTGGAAAGGATGCGATGCGAGGGAGCCTCTGAACAACTCGTAGGAGCGGTCGATCGACCGCGATCCGCACAGAGAAATCGCGGCCGGTCGGCCGCTCCTACAGCGGGCGCCACAGTTTTTCAGAGGTTCCCGGGGCTGGCTCTTGCTCTCGCTCCTGCGGTAGAAGTTCACTGCCCAACCGGCGCCGTCTCCGATGACCCCAAACCAGCCGGTACTCGAGTAATGCGCAAGATCGCCTGATTGATCTCGACACTGAGAATCAGCCCGGCCTCTTCATCCAGCGACTGCAGCCGATCATCAAACACCAGCTTGCCCTCGCCATTGCTGCTGACCAGTCCATGCGCCCGCAACTGGGTAATAAAGTTGCGCAGCACATTACGATCAAAGAACTCCGGCGAATTGAATTCATGCAGCAACGATAGCCGCTGGGCAGTTTGATAGGCCAGCTCTTCCAGGCGGGCATTGTCGAGCACACCACTGCCATGCTGCACCAGCACCCGGATGGTCAGCGAGAACCGCTCCAGCGCCTGCAGTACCGTCTGACCAAGATGATCGAGCAGATCCGCCTCGATTGAATGCACAGAAGCGCCGGCCAGACAGTCACCATCACGACTGATCAGACCCTGCTGAACCAGCACCGCAATAGTGCTGTCAGTCATCGCGTCCAGCTCGGCGCCGGACTGCCAGGGCAGGAAATATTCGGTACGGAAGAAAGGGTAAAGCAGGTTTACCAGCCGGTACAGCTGGCTCAGCTCAATGCGGCGGGCATTATCGAACAGCGCACTGATCAGACCCGGCAGAATAAACAGGTGCAGGCTGTTATTGCGGATATAGGTCATCTGCAGGGCAGTGACCGGATCGGTGCTGACCAGCGAACCCAGCGGATGTTCGATTCGGCGGATGAATTCGTGTTCGATGCCATAGCGGATAATGGCTTCCGGGTCACTCTCGGCAATGGTGCTGTCCGGAGAAAAGCGGGCGTCGCGTAACAGCGTCAGGTACAGCGCCAGCTGCCGACGCAACTGCTCCTCATCCATGGTGTGCTTGGGCGTGGCGAGCACGGCCAGACTGAGCAGGTTGACCGGGTTGGCCACTGCTGCGCTGTTAATGCGGGTCACCACTTCATCAGCGAGTTTGTTCACCGACTGCTTGAACCACCCTGGCGAGGCTTCACCGATATCACCATCGACACGCCAGTTCGGCGCCTGCCGATCAAGAAAGTCAGACAGGATCAACGGCTCACCAAAGTTGACATGGACCTCGCCAAAATGACTGCGCAGCAATGAAGCAGAGGAGGTGATCAGGCCGAACAGCGATTCCTTCTTTTTGCTGGCGCCATGCATCTCGCCGATGTAGGAGCGTGCCTCGATGACCTTTTCATAGCCGATATAGACCGGCACAAACGCCACCGGCTTGTTGGTATCGCGCAGAAAGCTGCGCATCGTCATGGCCAGCATGCCGGTTTTCGGCTGCAGCATCCGGCCGGAGCGGCTGCGGCCGCCCTCGACAAAATACTCGATCGAGAAACCCTTGCTAATGATGGTGTGCAGGTATTCATTGAACACTGCCGCGTACAGGCGGTTGCCCTTGAAACTGCGACGCATGAAGAAGGCGCCGCCACGGCGCAGGATACTGCCGACCACCGGCATGTTCAGGTTGATCCCGGCGGCAATATGCGGGGACACCAGGTTGTTGCGATGGACCACGAACGACAGCAGCAGATAGTCGATATGACTCCGGTGGCAAGGCACATAAACCACTTCATGGTCACGGGCGATCTGTCGCAGCTTGTCGATGTTGTACAGGCGGATACCGGCGTATAAACGGTTCCAGATCCAGTTCAGGATCAGCTCCAGAAAACGGATCACGGTATAGGAGTAGTCGGCTGCAATTTCCCGGGCATAGCCACGGGCACGGGCACGAATTTTTGCCTCGGTGGTGTTCTCTTCGCGGGCCGTGCCTTCTATGGCAGTGCGAACCTGGGCGCTTTCCACCAGGCTGTTGACCAGCGTCCGCCGGTGCGACAGGTCGGGGCCTATCACCGCTTCCTGCTGACGACGGAAATGGACCCGGAGAATACGCTGCGCCTTGCGTGATACTCGCTGCTCGTCATCACTCTCGCTGACCAGCTGACGTAGCGACATTGGCTGGCTGAAATGAATCAGCAGTTGCCGCCCCTGGGTCAATACGATCAGCAGTTTCTTCAGAAAGCCGGGAGCCGACCAACTGTCCGAAAAAATAATTTTCCACAGCGAGTTTTCCTTTTCCGGACGACGGCCCCAGAACACCGAGACCGGCACCAGCTGAATGTCCAGAGCAGGGTCCTCGCGCAGCGCGCTGATCAGGTTCTCCAGCCGTTGCGGGCTGGCACTGACGCGCTCGCGGCCGAACAGCGGCCGGCGGTAGATGGCGAAGCTGCGCCGACGCAGATGCTGGCTGGCAAAACTGGCGTTGGCCAGTGGCGACGGCAGATTCATGCGTCGGGTTTCCCGCTCGACTACCAGCAGATCACTCATCGAGGCGTCGCGCAGCACATAGACCACCGGACCATCGGGGTAGATACCGAGATCGTTCAGGTCATCAAGCTGTTCGGTGGCGCGGGTATAAAGATTGAGGATCAGACGGGCGATGGTGAAAACCAGTTTGTCCAGACCAAGCCATGGGCTCATGGGCACTCGTTATGCAGTGAAATCAGGGTGAAAGTGTAAACAACGGCGCCAAACATAGACAGGAACCTTCCTGCTGGCGCAGGGCATCAGGGCCTGTTAAAGCTGTTTCAAGATGTTACCCGGGCGGCACCTGCAGCATCTGCATGAGCCGGATGCGGAACAGCGCACGTTTGTCGGCCAGCGAAAACAGCTTTGGTGAGAACAGCCAACTCTGGGTGATGCCCATCAGAAAGGTGTAGCAGAGCAGGCCGGCTTCCTCGCCATCGCAGCTCGGGTGGATGCTCTGCAAACGCTGTCCCAGAGTGTGAATAATCGCTTTTGTCAGCTGCCGCTCGCGGCGAATGGTACGGGCCATGGCATCGGTCAGTTCGGTCTTGTTCAGCAGGATCTCGAAGGACTGCCGGTACCAGCGATCTTCCAGCAGCAGCCGGAACCACTCATCGACGAAATCGCTGATTGCCTGAACCGGATCAGTTTGTTCGCTGGCCTGCTGCACCAGTTGCTGTAACGGGCCTTGCGAGTAACCGAGTACCGCCTCGTACAGCTCATCCTTGCTTTTGAAGTGCCAGTAGATTGGCCCGCGACTGTAGCCGGCCTCGGCGGCGATCATCGCCAGCGTGGTCTGCGAGTAGCCGTTGCGGCTGAACAGTTTGAGCGCCGCCTCGATTACCTTCTGGCGGGTTTGTTCGGCTTCTTCTCTGGTTCGACGCATGGCGGATAAAAACGGGGGCTTGCGCCCCCCGTCTCTGTGGCTTGGGGATTCAGGTGTCAGAGCTTACCTGCTGCGGCCATTTCCATATAGCTGGTATCGAAGCGGAACTTGATGTTGCCCTTGTCACCCAGCAGCTTGCCGTTCGGGAAGCTGATGCCAACGAAATCGACATCCGTGGCACCTTCGCCGAGCAAACCGTGCTGGAAGGAAAACTGACGGACCGAATCCATGGCTGAGAAAGCCTGCTCACTTTTCGTGAAGGCAACCGCCTCGGCCGGCTGCCAGAACATTTTCATGCCCTTCAGCTGGGCTTCGTAGCCGGCCTGATCGGTACCGGACGCCTCGCCGAGGAAAGCACGCATCTTCGCGCCTTCCTCGCTGTCGCTTTCCATGATCGCCATCATTTCAAACCAGGCGCCGACCATGGCCTTGCCGAGTTCGGGGTTGGCTTTCAGGGTTTCGGTGTTGACCACGGTCAGATCCTTGATATGGCCCGGAATCTGGCTGGAGTCATAGATGCGTTTCGATCCGGGCAGGGCGCTGACTTCATCCAGTAGCGGGTTCCAGGTGACGACGCTGGTGACATCTTTGGTCTGGTAGGCCGAGACGATATCGGCGTCCGAGGTGTTGACCAGGGTGACGTCACGCTCGCGCAGACCAACGCTGTCCAGTGCCCGGGCCAGCAGGTAGTGCGACACTGACAACTCGACCAGATGCAGCTTGCTGCCCTTCAGGTCTTTCACCGATTTGGCCTTTTTCGAGACGATGCCGTCATTGCCGTTCGAGTAGTCGCCGACAATCAGCGCGGTGGTGTCGACGCCGCTGGCGGCCGGAATGGACAAGGCGTCCATGCTGGTACTGACCACCGCATCAAACTGGCCGGCGGTGAACTGGTTGATCGACTCGATGTAGTCGTTGATCTGGACAATATCGACTTCGATGCCGTACTTGTCGGCCCATTTCTTCATGATCCCCGATTTGTCCGCATACTCCCACGGCATCCAGCCAGCGTAGATGGTCCAGGCGATGGCGAACTTCTTTTTCTCGGCGGCAAGCACCGCCGGGGCGGCAGACAGCATGATGCCGGCCAGCAGGACGCCGGCCAGGCGGGTAAGGATGGAATGTTTCATGATGAACCTCCAACAGGATGACGGGGTTTAGCTAGCAAGTTACGAGCCAGTTCAGAACATCTTCAGGTAATGCCGGATTTCCCAGGCAGAGATGGTGTTGTGGTAACTGCGCCATTCGGCGCGCTTGAAGTCGACGAAGGCACGGAACATGCGTTCGCCAAACACCTGGCGGGACAGCGGGTCGGTCTCGAAGGCGTCAATTGCTTCTTCCAGACTCTGCGGCAGGAACTGGATGTTTTGTTCGGCAATCTCGGCGTCGCTGTAGTTGTACATGTTCTCGCGGTGCGGGTTGCCGGGGTCAAGCTGCTCGCGGATGCCCTCCAGTCCGGCCGCCAGAATCATGGCTGCACCAAGATAGGGGTTGCAGCTGATATCGGCGGCACGGCACTCGACCCGGCCGCCGGCGCCGGGAATACGGATCATGTTAGTGCGGTTGTTGTTGCCGTAGCAGCAGAATACCGGTGCCCAGGTGGAACCGGACATGGAAC
>JBECKT010000170.1:0-22040 GCA_040235405.1 Alcanivoracaceae bacterium | reverse complement strand
CCCCTCGGGCCGCTATAATCCGCGCCTTGTTTTTAACCGCCACCGAATCGGGAGTTAGCATGTCGCAACTGGTGAAACCGCATGGCAGCGATCAGCTCAAGCCGCTGCTGCTTGAAGGCGAGGCGCTGAAGCAGGCGCTGGCCGCCGCCGCCAACCTGCCGAAGGTGCAGATTTCTTCCCGCGAGCGTGGCGATCTGATCATGCTCGGCATCGGCGGCTTCACTCCGCTGGAAGGGTTCATGGGCAAGGCTGACTGGCAGGGCGTGTGCGACAGCATGGCCATGGCCAACGGCCTGTTCTGGCCGATCCCGATTACCCTGTCCACCGACAAGGCCACTGCTGACGCTATCAAGGAAGGTCAGGAAGTGGCGCTGGTGGATGAAGAGGGCGAGATCATGGGCTCCATGACCGTCTCCGAAAAATACGCTATCGACAAGGCGCACGAGTGCCAGGCTGTGTTCAAGACCACCGACGTGGCCCATCCGGGCGTGAAGATGGTGATGGAGCAGGGCGACATCAATCTGGCCGGGCCGGTCAAGGTGTTCAGCCAGGGCGAGTTCCCGACCAAGTATGCCGACACCTACATGACCCCGGCCCAGACCCGTGCCATGTTCGACGCCAAAGGCTGGAAAACCGTGGCGGCGTTCCAGACCCGTAACCCGATGCACCGCTCGCACGAGCATCTGGCCAAGATCGCCATCGAGATCTGCGACGGCGTGATGGTCCACTCCCTGCTCGGTCAGCTGAAGCCGGGTGATATTCCCGCGGAAGTGCGTCAGGAAGCGATTTCCGTGCTGATCGACAAGTATTTCGTCAAGAACACCGTGGTGCAGTCCGGCTACCCGCTGGATATGCGCTATGCCGGCCCACGCGAAGCCCTGCTTCACGCGCTGTTTCGCCAGAATTACGGATGCTCGCACCTGATTGTTGGTCGTGACCATGCCGGCGTTGGTGATTACTACGGTCCGTTTGACGCCCACCATATCTTTGATGAGATCAAGCCGGACGCCCTGATTACCCAGCCGCTGAAAATCGACTGGACCTTCTGGTGCAACAAGTGCGGCACCATGGCATCTATGCGTACCTGCCCGCATGAGGCAGCCGACCGGGTGCTGGTATCCGGCACCAAGCTGCGCAAGGCGCTGAGTGAGGGCGAGGAGGTCCAGGAAGGCTTCAGCCGTCCGGAAGTGCTGGAAGTGCTGCGTCGTTACTACGCGTCGCTGCAGGAGCATGAGAAAGTGAAAGTCGAGCTGAGTGGACACTCGGCGCGCTAGTCGCCGCCGGTGTCGGAAAAAGCCCGCGCTGCGGGTTTTTTTCCCGCTTGTCCATATACCCCTTGTAGTATGCAAAGGAGAAACGGAAAGCTATGAGCAACCCGCTCGGAAGCCGGCCAGTGCCGGCCAGATTGTCAAACGCCCGGTGGCTGTGGCGGTTCTGCATTGTTGTCATGCCACTGGTGTGGCTGGTGAGTCTGCGCTATTTGCCGTGGATTAGTGTCGAGGGCAATCTGGCGCCGTTTTATCTGCTACTGCTGTATCTCGGTCACCTGTCGCTGCTCCCGATTCTGCTGCTGTTGCCGCTACTGCTGTTTGTGCACCTGCCGGGTAACTTGTTCAGGCTGCTTGGTACCGGCGTGATCACCCTGCTGTTGACGCTGTTGCTGGTTGATACGCTGGTCTACGACCTGTATCGCTTTCATATCAACTCGTTTGTGCTGGAAATGGTGTTTCTGTCCGGTACGGACACCTTTGGCCTGTCCACGGGCATGTATCTGATAGCACTTGGCGGCTTTCTGGCGGTGCTGGCGGTGGTGCTGCTGATGGCCTGGCTGGCGTCGTGGATATCAAGACGCGTCGTTGTGGCGTCGATGTCGGTGGTGCTGGTTTCGCTGCTGGCAGCGCATGGTATTCATGCCTGGTCCGATGCTGCGTACGACACCCGGATTACCGGCATCACCCGTCATATTCCGCTGTATTTCGGCACCACCTCGAAGCGTTTTTTTGTAGCCAATGGTCTGGTCGACCCGCAAAAAGCACGGGGTGCGGACCTGACCTTGCGGACCGGCAGTTCAAACCTGCGTTATCCACTTGAGCCGATGGCCTGTTCGGCACCGGAGCAGCCGCTCAATGTGCTGATCATTCTGGTCGACGCCTTGCGGGCGGATACGGTGACGCCGAAGTGGACGCCGAACATCGCGCAGTTCCGTGAGCGCACCTATGACTTCACTAATCACTTCAGTGGTGGTAACTCGACCCTGGCCGGTGTGTTCTCGATGTTCTATGGCCTGCCGTCAAACTACTGGGATGCATTTTACGGCGCCCAGCATCCACCAGTGATGATGCAGCGGGTGATGGAGATGGGCTATCAGCCGCTGATTTTGTCTTCGGCGACGTTGGTGAGCCCGGCGTTTGATCGCACGGTTTTTGCCGGTGTGCCGGATATTCGCCTGCGTACTCCGGGCAAGACCATGTGGGAAAAGGATCGGCTGATTACTGATGACTGGCTGGCATTTACGGCGGCTCGTGATGAGGCGGATGCGCCATTCTTCGGCTTCATTTTCTACTCTGCAGTGCACGCCTACGGTCCCCCGGAGGACTACCCGCGCTTCGAGCCTTACTGGGAGGAGGTCAATCATCTGCAGCTGTCGAACAGTTTTGATCCGGAGCCTTACCTGAATGTGTACCGGACGGCAGCCCACTATGTCGACAGTCAGGTTGGCAGGGTGCTGGCGGACCTGCGGCAGCGCGGGCTGCTCGACAACACCGTGGTGATGATCAGTTCCGATCACGGCGAGGAGTTCAATGACAACGGTATGGATTACTGGGGCCACGGCAGCAACTTCAGCGATGTGCAGTTGCATGTGCCGATGATCGTGCACTGGCCGCAGCGGGAGCACCAGCAGGTGAGTTACCGGACCACTCATCACGATGTGCCGGCGACGTTTCTTCAGGAAGCCTTTGGCTGTGCGGCAACAGCGGCAGAGCAGTATTCAGTTGGCCACAGCCTGTTCGAGGCAGCGCCGCGTGATTTGCTGATTGCCGGTAGTTACGCGAATTATGCCGCGGTGCTGGATCAGCACATCGTGGTCAGCTACCCGGGTGGTGGTCACGATGTGCTCGACAAGAAACTGAACAAGGCGCCGGAGACTGTGCTGCAGCCTGAAATCAGCCGGCGTATCCTGGCCCAGTTGTCGCGTTTTTATCGCTGAATGGTGGCCGGTGACGGGCGGTCGTCGTCATCGGCTTCATCCGGCGGGCAGCCCTGCTCGCCGCAGCCATCGGCGTAGTCCCGCGGCGGGTTGAGCATATCGTCGGCCACCGTGGTTTCCTGCGGGTCGAAATCCTCTTCTTCCTTACGGCGCAGGCCGTAATCTTCCGCCAGCGTTCCCTTGTGGCTTGGCGCATAGTCCAGCGGCGGACTGACTTCCTCGCCGATTTGCTCGTCACTGTCGGGCAGCAGGTCGAAGGTTTTCGCCATGGCAATGCGCCGGGCCTGATCCGAACACAACTGGCGCGCGCCTTCCGCCAGTTGCTCGTGGACAGCGCGATAGGCGTGATTGAGGTTGTTGACCAGATCAGCTGTGCGGAGAAAGTGCGCGTCCACATCTTCGCGGTAACGGTTCAGCGCCTGCAGCGCGTTGTCCCGCTCTTTCTCAAGTGCCGCCCAGTTGCGTCGATAGGGCAGGAATAACCAGGCCAGACCGGCACCTGCGATGATGCCCGCCAGCAGAATCAGAATCGTTCCGGTGATGCTGCCCATTATTGCTCCTCCAGTCGGAAGCCTATTGCAGCACAGCGCGAAGCACAGCGCCAAGCATCATCACGACGCAATTGTTAGAATTCCCGACAAAGCAGCCGCAGTATCACACCGAGGTGGCGTCATGAGCGTACAAAAGGAAGCACCGGAGCTGTCCGGCCCGGCCGGGAACATTCAGGCAGCGATGGAGTGGGTTGGCGATCAGCCGACCTTTATCGCGCTGGTGTGCCACCCGCATCCGTTGTTCGGCGGCAGCATGGACAACAAGGTGGTAACCAGCCTGTGTCGCGGGGCGCGTGATGCCGGTGGTGTGGCACTGCGTTTCAACTTTCGCGGTGTCGGTGCCAGTCAGGGCGCCCACGGCGGTGGTTTTACCGAAACCGAGGATCTGCTCGCCGTGGTCAGCTGGTTGCGCCAGCGCTGGCCGGGCCTGCCGCTGTGGTTGGCCGGCTTTTCGTTCGGTTCCTTCGTTGCTTTTCGTGGTGCTGCGGCGCTAGCTGCATCTGGCAGCCCGGCCCGGCATCTGCTGCTGGTGGCGCCGCCGGTGCACAACAATGATTTTGATGCGGTTGGCGCGCCGGGCTGCCGGCTGACCGTGGTGGTGGGCGAGGAGGATGAGGTGGTGCCGGTGGAGGAGATGCTCGGCTGGGCTGCGGCATCGCCGCTTGAACCGGATCTGGTACGTTTCCCCGGCACCGGCCATTTCTTCCACGGGCAGTTGCCGGCGCTGGCGGAAGTGGCGCGGCAGAGCTTCCCCTGAGCGGCATGCGGCGCTACATTGCCGGCCTCGCGGAGGTAGCATGACCCCATCAAAACAGTACCAGCGTGACCTCGAGCGCCCGGACTTCCACCACGATGTGGCCCAGGCGCGGGCGGTCGAAGCCCTGCAGGATCTGTATGATCGCCTGCTGGCCGCTGCCGGGCGCCGTCGCGGTCTGTTCGGCAAGCTGCGCAAGCCGCAGGCGGAGACCGGGCTGTACCTGTGGGGGGGGGTTGGCCGGGGCAAGACCTATCTGATGGATGTGTTCTTCGAGGCGCTGCCATTTGCCGACAAGGAGCGCATGCACTTCCACCGTTTCATGCAGCATATCCACCGCGAGATGAGTGCTCGTCAGGGTGAAAAAAACCCGCTTGAGGGCATTGCCCGGGATTTCGCCCGGCGCGCCCGGGTGCTCTGTTTCGACGAATTC
The DNA here is from genome assembly GCA_040235405.1 of Alcanivoracaceae bacterium. GTDB lineage: Bacteria > Pseudomonadota > Gammaproteobacteria > Pseudomonadales > Alcanivoracaceae > PGZG01. Next base: position 17,094 of record JBECKT010000170.1, on the reverse strand, counting down.
TTTGTCACCGACATTACCGACGCGATGATTCTGGCGACCCTGCTTGGCACCCTGTTTGAGGAAGGGGTGACGCTGGTGGCGACGTCCAACATTGTTCCGGATGATCTGTATCGCGATGGCCTGCAGCGGGCTCGCTTCTTGCCGGCAATAGCGTTGTTGAAGCAGCGCACCAAGGTGCTGAATGTGGATGGCGGCACGGATTACCGGCTGCGTCTGCTGGAGCAGGCGGAGCTGTATCACTGCCCGCTGGGCCCGAATGCGGATGCTTTCCTGAACGAGCGTTTTGCTACGCTGGAAACCGAGCATGGTGATCATCAGGAAAATATTGATGTGCATATTGAGGGCCGGCCGATCAGGGTGCGCAAGATCGCCGACGATGTTGCCTGGTTTGATTTTCGCGCCTTGTGTGATGGCCCGCGCAGCCAGAATGATTACATCGAGCTGGCCCGTGAGTGTCATACGGTGTTGCTTGGTAATGTCGAGCGCATGGGGGTGGCGACCGATGATATTGCCCGCCGGTTTATCAATCTGGTTGACGAGTTCTACGACCGCAACGTCAAGCTGATCATCACCGCCGAAGTGCCGATCGAGGACATCTACGCCGGCGGCCGGCTCGAATTCGAATTCGCCCGCACCCGTAGCCGGCTTTTGGAAATGCAGTCGCACGAGTATCTGGCCCGCCCGCATCGGGCTTGATTGTTCTTGCGGTGCATTGGTCTGGCAGTGAATTCGCCGGCCCGAGCGTCGGGACGTTCACTGCCAAAACAGACTAACCGAGCAAAGCCGCCACCCTGTGAGCGATCCGGTCATTGCGCCAAGTAGACGAAGTTGCGTAAAACGTCTGCCCCGGGTGGCGTTCACCTCCTGATCATGCGCCGCCACCACAATCAGCAGACCTACTGAATCCGGAGATGGCGATGATCCCCCGTACCCTGTTCAACAGTGACCATGACACCTTCCGTTCTACCGTGCGCAAATTCCTCGAGAACGAGGTGGTACCGTTCCATGAGGAATGGGAACACACCGGCCAGGTGCCGAAGGAAGTGTGGCGCAAGGCCGGTGAGCAGGGCTTCCTCTGCCCGATGGTATCAGAGCAATACGGCGGCCTTGGCACCGATTTCCTCTACAGCGTGGTCGTGAGTGAAGAAGTCTCCCGCGCGGCCCTCACCGGCCTCGGCTGGGGCCTGCACACCGAAATCGTCGCGCCCTATATCGAGCACTACGGCAGCGAAGAGCAAAAGCAGAAATACCTGCCCAAAATGGTCGCCGGTGAAGTCATCGGAGCCATCGCCATGTCCGAGCCGGCCGCCGGTTCCGACCTGCAGGGTATCAAGACCACTGCGGTGAAAGACGGCGATCACTATGTCCTGAACGGCTCGAAAACTTTCATCACCAACGGCCAGAACGCGGATCTGGTGATTGTCGTGGCGAAAACCGATCCGACCAGGGGCGCCAAGGGCATCAGCCTGTTTCTGCTTGAGGAAGGCACACCGGGTTTCCAGAAGGGCAAGAACCTGAAGAAAGTCGGCATGAAGGCGCAGGACACCTCCGAGCTGTTTTTCCAGGACGTGCGCCTGCCGAAGGAAGCGCTGCTCGGTCAGGAGGGCATGGGCTTTGTCTACCTGATGCAGGAGCTGCCGCAGGAGCGTCTGGGCATCGCCATCAATGGTCTGGCCATGGCGGAAAGTGCGCTGGAGCACACCATCCGTTATGTCAAAGAACGCCGCGCGTTTGGCAAAGCCATTGCCGAGTTCCAGAACACCCAGTTCAAGCTGGCCGAGTTGCACACCGAAATCCAGGTCGGCCGCGTTTATGTTGATCGCTGCCTCGAATTGCACCTGCAGGGCAAACTTGATGTACCGACTGCTGCCGCGTCCAAGTATTACATCACCGACCTGCAGTGCCGGGTGATCGACGAGTGCCTGCAGTTGCATGGTGGTTACGGCTATATGTGGGAATACCCGATCGCTCGCATGTTTGCCGATGCCCGCGTGCAGCGCATTTACGGCGGCACCAACGAAATCATGAAGCAGATTATCAGCCGCGCCATTCTGGCGGATTGATGTTCACTGCCTGGCCGTAGGAGCGGCCGATCGGCCGCGAAAGCTTCGCCGTCGATCGACGGCTCCTACGGGTTATTCAGAGCTTCCTTAGTCAAAAATCTGCGCCCGAATTGCCTCATTATCCTGCTCAAGCAGATTCTTCTGCACCGTATGGGCCACCAGCTTGCCGAGCTGGCCATTCATCTTCTGGCGCAGCACCCCCAGAAACGCCGGCGGTGCCACCAGCGCCAGCTCGACAAACTTGCCCTGATGCCGGCCCTTCTCCAGATATTCGGCGATCTGTTTGGCAAACACCTCCTGATGATGGTGGTGCACGTCCGGCTGTTCCATGCCATGGCGGCCTGAGCCGTTGCCATCACCGATGCTGCCGGGCCGGTCGCTGTTGATCTCCTGCGCCTTCATCCGGCCCTCGGGGTGCTCAAGGGTTTCAACGTCGGCGGGGGTTTGAACACGGGTGCGGGTGGTGAGAATGCGGGCGCGGCTACTATCGGCAACAACGATCCAGGTGGGTTCCATAACAGACCTCCTTACGGGTGAAAAAACGATGATCCGTTGACTGACTATGCGCCCGCCGGTGGCCCATAGTCATGACCCGGATCATGATCGGTGTGACCGGAGCGGTGGGGTTGTCGTTCCGGGCTGTCTAGGAAGGCCGGCACCGGGCCCTGTTTGCACTATGGTGCCGGGTTAGGATGTTCAGTGTGGATTGCTTCAATCTCCTTGAGGATTTCGTCGCTCAGCGTGACCTCGATGCTGCGCAGGTTTTCTTGCAGCTGGGCGGTGCTGGTGGCGCCGATGATATTGCTGGTGACGAATGAGCGGCTGGTGACGTACTGCAACGCCATCTGTGTTGGCGACAGGCCGTGGCGGGCAGCCAGCTGACAGTACTTTTCAGTCGCTTCGGAGGCCTGGGTGTTGGTGTAGCGGGAAAAATACTTGAACAGGGTAAGGCGGGCGTTTTCCGGCCACTGATTGTGGCGATACTTGCCGGAAAGCATGCCAAAAGCCAGCGGCGAATAGGCCAGCAGGCCGACCTGTTCGCGATGGCTTACTTCGGCGAGGCCGACCTCGTAAGTACGATTCAGCAGTGAGTAGGGGTTCTGGATCGACATCGGCCGTGGTGTGCGCTGGCGCCTGGCTTCCATGCAGTATTTCATCACGCCCCACGGGGTTTCGTTGGACAGGCCATAGTGGCGGATCTTGCCCTGCCTGATCAGCTCGTCCAGTGCCTCGACGGTTTCTGCTATCGGGGTGTAGTCCTCGTCTTCCTTGTGGCGATAGCCGAGTTTGCCGAAATAGTTGGTGTTCCGGTCCGGCCAGTGCATCTGGTAGAGATCAATGACGTCGGTCTGCAGGCGACGCAGGCTGTTCTCGACGGCCTCGAAGAGATGTTCCCGGGTCAGGCGCGGGCCGCCGCGGATATGCTTGATCCATTCGCCCGGACCGGCAGCCTTGGTGGCCAGGATGACCCGGTCGCGGTTGCCGGTTTTCCTGAACCACTGGCCGATGATTTCCTCGGTTTTGCCGTAGGTGTCGGGGGTGGCCGGTACGGCATACATCTCGGCGGTGTCGAAGAAATTGACGCCATGGTCCAGTGCCATGTCCATCTGGGCAAAGCCGTCATCGTGGTTGTTCTGTTTGCCCCAGGTCATGGTGCCCAGACACAGGGCGCTGACGTTGAGGTCGGTGGTGCCGAGGCGGCGGTATTCCATGGCGAACTCCTGACGTTTCCTGAATGCTGGCATGATAACCAGCGACGCTGCAGTTGTGCATGAAGGCCGGCGAAGAAACAGGTGCAATCGCTTGTTTTGGCCTGTGCGTTTCGGTAGACTTCGCGCTCTTTCTCTGGCGGGAATCTCGCCGAGTGGCCGGATTACCCCGTAACTGTTTGATTTGGAAGAATTCCATGAAGACCTTCAACGCGACCTCAGAGACCGTCAAGCGCGACTGGTTTGTGGTAGACGCAGCCGGCAAGACCCTTGGTCGTCTGGCCAGCGAAGTGGCTACCCGCCTGCGCGGCAAGCACAAGCCGGAATACACCCCGCATGTTGATACCGGTGACTACATCGTTATTGTAAACGCCGAGAAGGTCGCTGTGACCGGCAAGAAAGCGGGTGACAAGGTGTACTACCACCACACCGGCTTTATCGGTGGCATGAAATCCATCACCTTTGAAAAGCTGATCGATCGCAAGCCGGAAATGGCCATCGAGCTGGCTGTTAAAGGCATGATGCCGCGTAATCCGCTGGGCCGCGCCATGCTGCGCAAGCTGAAGGTTTATGCTGGCACTGAACATCCGCATACGGCTCAACAGCCGCAGCCGCTGAATATCTGAGGACTGAGATCACATGGCAACTGCAGCAGCTAACTATGGTACCGGTCGTCGCAAAACTTCTGCGGCCCGCGTTTTCATCCGTCCGGGCAGTGGTGCAATCACCATCAACGGCCGTCCGCTGGATCAGTACTTCGGCCGCGAAACCGCTCGCATGGTGGTTCGTCAGCCGCTCCAGCTGACCGAGATGAGCGATCGCTTTGACATTAACGTCACCGTCAAGGGCGGCGGTACCACCGGTCAGGCCGGCGCTATCCGTCACGGTATTACCCGCGCCCTGATGGAGTACGACGAAACCCTGCGTGCGTCCCTGCGCAAGGCCGGTTTTGTTACCCGTGATGCCCGTGAAGTTGAACGTAAGAAAATCGGTCTGCACAAAGCCCGTCGTCGTCCGCAGTTCTCCAAGCGTTGATACGAACTTTGTTTCGACCCGAAAAAGCCCGGTTTATCCGGGCTTTTTTGTTTTCCGGTGGTGCTTCTCACGGTGTCATAAAAGTCTTTGCGGCACGCTAATCCCGGTTGTCACGTGTGGTCTTTTTCTTTACCATTCGCGACGCCTCAAAAGGCCGGTGCTGACACCTCCTTCACGGAGCCGATGCATCGCCGACCACCCTGTCACGAGGATGTCCTCGAGCCGCCTGGATCACCCCCGGGCGTGGGATCCAAGGGGAGATAATCTCAATGAGTAAAGACGGCGTAAACACCAGCCGCCGCACGTTCCTGATCGGTGCCACCAGTGCTGTCGGTGCCGTCGGTGTCGTGGGTCTTGCAGTACCCTTCGTCAAGTCCTGGCAGCCCAGCGCCCGGGCCAAGAATGCCGGCGCGCCGGTCACCGTGGATGTCAGCAAACTGGATCCGGGTCAGCGCGTGGTACGCGAGTGGCGTGGCCAGCCGGTGTGGGTGGTGCGTCGCACCGAAACCATGCTGGCGGATCTGGCCAAGGTCGAGTCTGAACTGCGCGATCCCGAGTCCGCTGCTGACCAGCAGCCGGATTACGCCCGTAACGCTTACCGTTCGATCAAGCCGGAATTCCTGATCCTGATCGGCACCTGCACCCATCTGGGTTGCTCGCCGAACTACAACCCGAACCCGACGGTGGAAGTCGGCCTGCAGTACGGTGGTTTCTTCTGCCCGTGCCACGGCTCGCGTTTTGACTTCGCCGGCAGGGTTTACTCCGGCGTTCCTGCGCCGACTAACATGGTGGTGCCGCCGCATTCATATCTGAGTGAGTCGGTCGTCATTGTCGGTTCTGAAGAAGGGGAGACCACTGCATGATGGGCCTGCTGACTCGCACCGTTGATTGGGTTGATGCCCGCCTGCCGGTTGTCGACGCTTTCAAAAAACATATGTCGGAGTACTACGCTCCGAAAAACTTCAACTTCATGTACTACTTCGGGGTGTTCTCGATGGTGGTACTGGTTAACCAGCTGCTGACCGGCATCTGGCTGACCATGTTCTATTCGCCGACTGATGCCTTTGCCTCGGTTGAGTACATCATGCGTGATGTGCAATACGGCTGGCTGATCCGCTATATGCATGCGGTCGGTGCGTCGATGTTCTTCGCTGTGGTGTATCTGCACATGTTCCGCGGCCTGATGTACGGCTCCTACAAGCCGCCGCGCGAGTTGGTGTGGGTCTTCGGTATGCTGATCTATCTGGCGCTGATGGCCGAAGGTTTCCTCGGCTATGTGCTGCCCTGGGGCAACATGTCCTACTGGGGCGCGCAGGTTATCGTTTCGCTGGTCGGTGCGGTGCCGTATGACTTCATTCCGTTTGTGGATGCAGCCCAGGGCAAGGAAATGGGCGAAGCCATTGCCAACTGGGTGCGCGGTGACTACCTGCTGTCCAACGCCACGGTGAACAAGTTCTTTGCCCTGCACGTGGTGCTGATCCCGATCGTGCTGTTGGCGCTGGTGGTGCTGCACATTCTGGCGCTGCATGAAGTGGGTTCGAACAACCCGGATGGCGTTGAGATCAAGAAAAACAAGGATGAGAACGGTATTCCGCTTGACGGCATTGCCTTCCATCCCTACTACACCGTGAAAGATCTGGCCGGCATCGTTGTATTTCTGATGGTGTTCGCTGTGATCGTGTTCTTCTTCCCGGATGGCGGCGGTTACTTTATCGAGCGCCCGAACTTCGAGCCGGCCAACCCGTTGAAGACCCCGGCGCACATTGCTCCGGTGTGGTACTACGGCCCGTACTACGCGATGCTGCGTGCGACCACCATTGATTTCATTTTCCCGGCGAAAACCTGGGGTATGTTTGCCATGGGCGGCGCCATCGCCATTCTGTTTGTGGTGCCGTGGCTGGATCGTCACCCGGTCAAGTCAATTCGCTACAAGGGCTGGCTGAGCAAGATTGCCATGCTGATCTTTGCCATCGACTTCCTGGTGCTCGGTTATCTGGGTACTCAGCCGGGCTCGCCACTGAAAACTGCCATCGCGCAGATCGGCACCCTGTACTACTTCGCATACTTCGTGGTTGTGCTGCCGTTCGCCCATCGATTCGAGAAATCGAAGCCGGTGCCCGAGCGTGTCACGATGGGAGGTCACTGATGAAAAAGCTTGCTGTTATCCTGTTCTGCCTGCCGACCATGGTGTTCGCTGCTGGTGGGGGCAATGAGCATCTGGCCAGCGCACCGATCAACCTGAAGGATCGTGTATCCCTGCAGAACGGTGCCAAGCTGTTCGTCAACTACTGCATGGGCTGCCATTCGGCGAAATACCTGCGCTATGAGCGTATGGCTGATGATCTGGGCATTCCCCATGATCTGGTCATGGAAAATCTGAACTTCACTGCGGACCGGATCGGCGACACCATGAGCAACAGCATGGATCCGAAGCTGGCTGAGCAGTGGTTCGGTGCGCCGCCGCCGGATCTGACCCTTACCGCTCGTCTGCGCACGCCGGACTGGCTGTACTCCTATCTGGTAGGCTTCTACCCGGATGACACCCGTCCGTATGGCTACAACAACGAGGTTTTCCCTAGTGTTGGCATGCCGCATGTGATGGCAGGTCTGGAGCAGGAGCTGGGTGAGGAGAAGTTCAAGTCGGCCATGGCTGATCTGACCAACTTCCTGACCTATGCCTCTGAGCCGGTCAAGCTGGAGCGTGAGCGTCTTGGTGTTTATGTGCTGATCTTCCTGTTTATTCTGTTCTGGCCGGCGTATTTCCTGAAGCAGGAATACTGGAAAGACGTCCACTGAACAGTGCTCTGACAGGTCAGCAACACGGGAAGCAGGGTAGTCGCCAGGCGGCTATCCTGCTTCTCTCTTTACAGCAATTGCAGGAGTGTTCTGAACAATGGGTGTCGTGACCAGACGATCGTCGATGACCTTCTTCTCCAATCCACGCGATCATTACAGCCACCGTGTCCGCATCGTATTGGCGGAAAAAGGCGTGACCGTGGATATCGTGGATGTGGAAGACCACGACAAGCCGGAAGATCTTGCCCACTTCAATCCGTACAACGAAGTGCCGACGCTGGTGGATCGGGATCTGAGCCTGTACCAGTCCAGTGTCATTATGGAATATCTGGACGAGCGCTTCCCGCACCCGCCACTATTGCCAGTCTATCCGGTGGCTCGTGCTACCAGTCGTCAGTTGATCCACCGTATCGAGCGCGACTGGTGCGGTCATGTCGATGCCATTCTCAAGGGCGATGAGAAGGAGGCAGCGCTGGCCAGGCACCGCAAGGAGCTGCGTGAGAGCCTGATTACCACTGCGCCGGTATTTGGTGACAAGCCGTTCTTCATGAACGAGGAATTCACTCTGGTAGATTGCACGCTGGCGCCGATCCTGTGGCGCTTGCCGTCCCTGGGGCTCGACCTGCCGGCCAAGCAGTGCAAGGCAATTTTTGATTATGCCGAGCGCATGTTTGATCGCGATGGTTTCCAGGCCAGCTTGTCGGATAAAGAGCGGGAAATCCGCCACTTCGGCTGATGACTGTGATGACGCCGAATCGTCCGTATCTGATTCGGGCAATGTATGACTGGATCTGCGATAACGGGCTGACACCGCATCTGTCGGTGGACGCCCATTATCCGGGCACCCGGGTGCCGCAGGAATTTGTTCAGGATGGCCAGATTGTCCTGAATCTTGCTCCGAGAGCGGTACAGGGTCTGGTCGCCGGGAACGATGAAATCATCTTCTCTGCCCGTTTTGGCGGTATTCCCCGGAATCTGGTGGTGCCGGTGGGGGCGGTGCTGGCGATCTATGCCCGTGAGAATGGTCAGGGAATGGCTTTCTCTGCGGATGAGATTCCGCCGCCGCCGGAACCGGACGACAACACGCCCGGCGACGAAACCAGTCGGCCAAGCCTGCGAATAGTGAAGTAACTCCCCTGTAGGAGCGGTCGATCGACCGCGATCCGACTTCAGGAAGATTCGCGGTCGGTCGACCGCTCCTACAGAACCTAGTCGATGTACTCGATAATTTTGACGATCTTTTGCACACCGTAAGATTTCTGCACCTGGGCAACCACCGCATCCGCTTCGCGGCGAGTCATCAGACCAAGCAGGTAAACCACCCCGTTTTCCGTAACCACTTTGGTGCGCGAGGCGCGGGCGTCACCGGCAAATGCCAGTCGTGTTTTCACCTTGGTAGTCAGCCAGGCATCGTTCATGCGGGCCAGAAACGACACCTTGCCGGACACCACCAGCTCGTTATGCAGATCAGCCACGTGGCGGACTTCACCGGCTACTTCCGCGGCCCTTTTTTTCATTGCATCCGAGGCAACCTGCCCGGCCAGCAGCACCTGACCGTTAAAGCTGACCACCACGACGCGCTGGCTTGCCAGCGGTTCGCCAGCGCGCTTCAGATTCACCCGGATCTTGGTTTCAATAGCCTGATCTTCAATCACCGAGCCGAAAGTGCGCTCGCCATGCTCGCGATCCATCGGTTCGCTGGACAAGGGTGCAATCAGTGTGGCGCAGCCGGTTAGCGACAGCAGCAACAGGGTGGCGAGGGTGATACGCAAGGCAGTCATCAGAGCAGGTCTCCAAACAGTTGCTGTTCAATATGGTCGCACAGGGCATGGGCGACCAGAAGCGCTGTCTCGGCAAGTCGGTTGGTGTGTTCGCCGGGCAGCATCAGGCAAAGATCGCGATCGCCGATCAGACTGGCGGCTTGAGCCGAGTCAACGCTGCAGATCAGAATTACCCGCATATCCCGGTCACGAGCGGCCTGCAGTAGTGGTTCGGCCATGGCGTGATCCGGATTGATAAGTAGTAGTACATCCTGGCGCTGGGCGAACGCGCGCAGCAGAGTGGCGCTTTGCTGATCCCGCAGGTATTGCGCGGGAAGCGGCGGCCGTGAGCCCTGTTCACTACCGAGCAGCTGAGCCGCCATATGGGCGCTGATCAGCGCGCCGGCGGCCTGACCGGACAGATACAGCCGGCCGCCGTCCAGCAGCGCGGCAACCAGCATGTTTCCGGCAGCGGAGATTCCTTCCGGCAGCAGTTCAGCAGCTTTCATGCTGTGCTCGATATTGTTCGCGAACTGTTCGCGAATGCGGCTCAGGCTCATTATTTCTGTTGCTCCGGGTTGGCACTGGTGCGCCACAAAATCAAGCTATTCAGCATAAAAGGCGCCGGTAATCCAGTTCATGTCGTGGCCGCCGCTATCGGCCGGCGTTACCGCGATGACGTCGAAGCGACAGCGATACTGGGCCGCTTCCGGGCGCAGTCGCAAGTAGTGTCGTGCAGCGGATACCAGTCGGCGCTGTTTGCGCGGGTCGACTGAGGCCGCCGCGCCACCGTGTTGCTGACCGCTGCGAAAGCGCACTTCGACAAACACCAGAATGTCTTCATCGCGCATGATCAGATCAATCTCGCCCATCCGGCATTGCCAGTTACGGGCGACAGTAACCAGGCCTTGCCGGTTGAGCCAGCTCTCGGCGGCCTGTTCGGCCTGATCACCGCGTTGCCGGCGCCACGATGTTGGCAGCACGTCCATGTTCCGCATCTCCAATGGATGAGCCGGCCACAACCGGCATGCGCTGCGGCAAGCCCTTGCGGAACCAGGCCCAGTTCAGGCGCCGCTCCAGCACCCTCTGTTCGTTCATGCTGAGCTGTCCGGTGACGCCGGGCAGGAAGCTGTCCGGCACGCTGGCCAGCATCACCAGCCGGGCGTGCAGGCGATAGGCATCGACGCCCATGGCAAACAGCTTTTCAAAGCGACCATGGCCATCCGGCCAGGCTCGGGCGGCTTCCTGATGTAAGGCCGAACCGCTTTCCAGCAGCCACGGCATTTCAACAAAACGAACGCCATTCAGGTCAGTGTCATGGTCCGGTGCCGGGCTGCCAGCGTAAATATGCGAGGTGGCAAATACCGGCAGGTCGCTGGCGTAATGAAAGTTCAGCGCCGGTTTTAACTGTCTTGCCTGCCCGGGGTTGGCAACCAGAAATACCAGATCAATGTCCTGGCGGCGACGCGGTTCGAACTCGATGCTCTGATTGACGTAGCGGCGTAATGCCCGCGCGCGCGCCTCGCTCTGGCCGACACCGAGCAGGCTGCGGGTAGTGGCGGTCGGGTTGTCGGTGTAGGACGACTCGGAGCTGACAATACCACCGAGTTCCCGGAACCGCTGGCTGAAGGCGCTGGCGACGCGCAGGCCCCAGCCACTGCTGTCCTTGGGGTAAAGCACTGCGGCCAGCGTCATACCCTCGACAATGGCCTGTTCGGCAACCTGACGGGCTTCGTCTTCCGGCGCCAGACCGTACTGGAACAGCTTTGTTGCGACAGCGTCACCGTCGATGTAGTTGAGCGCCAGAGTTGGTACCGGCAGGTCCGGAATGGCAGCCAGAATTGCCGCCTGATCCTTGTCGAGCGGACCGATGACCAGATTTGCACCCAGCGTCAGCGCCTGATTGTAGAGGGCGACGATATCGCCCTTGCTGCTGTCGAGAAAGTGCATTACCGGCACCGGATGACCCTGACCGAGGGCACTGTAGTACGCCGCCAGTAAGCCATCGCGAATGGCACTGGCAGGCCCGGCCAATGGCCCGCTTTGCGGCAGCAGTACCGCCACGGTTTGCGGTCTTTCGCGCACGGCCAGACGCAATGCCTGAATGATGTCCGGCATGTTGGTGGCGGCCGGGTGATTGGCGCGGCGGCGCTGCCAGTTATCCAGATTGGCCAACTGGCCATCAATGTCGCTGAGCGGGTCGCGATACAGTCGTGCCAGTTCGTACCAGCCGGTCAGGGTGTTGTCGTTGCTGCGCCGTTCGGCCTCGATCAGCTCATTCATCGGCAACATCATCAGCTGGGTCCAGATCATGCTGCGGTTGTATTGCCGGCTTTCCTCGTCGAGCAGGTAATCGATGCCAACGCGCTGCTCCAGACTGGCGATGAGATCGCCCTTCAGGGTCAGAATGTCGGCGCGCAGCAGACCGATGCGGCTGCGCTGCTCATTGCCAAGTTGCGGCAGGATGGCGCGCAGATTCGGGTTATCAAGCACCGCTTCTGCTTCCGCCGGAGCCTGCTGGCTGAGGTGCCACTGGGCGCGCAGCAGCGCCCGTTCGGCCTGACGGGGCGGCGTTAGCGGGCGGGCCTCCAGCCACTGCAGCAGGGTATCGCTGGCCTCAATGCGGTGCTTGCCCAGGTATTCTGCGGTCCACGCCAGGGCGACATCGTCGGCTTTGCCGGGCTCCAGTTTCGCCAGCTCCGCCAGCGCATCTGCGGTCCGGGCAGGAGCGTCACGGGTAATCACCGGCTGGCTACGGTCAGAATCGGATACCGGCCGCTGGGCGCAGCCGGCAATCAGGACAAAACAGGCCAGCAACAGGCCTTGCAGGGGCAATCTCATTGGCATTCGGGGTCGTCTTGTCGCATTGGTGGCGCTATTGTAGCAGCCGCATTCAGCAGCAGGGGTCAGGAAATGTCGGGCGTGCTTCATATTGTCAGTACCCCTGTGGGAAATCTGGATGACATAACCTGGCGCGCACTGGCCGTGCTGGCCTCGGTGGATGCAGTGGCGGCCGAGGATACCCGTCATACCGCGCGGCTGCTGGACGAACTTGGCATTCAGAAAAACCTGATCAGTTATCACGACCACAACGAACAGGAGCGCACCCCGCAACTGATCGAACGGATGCAGCGTGGCGACAATCTGGCACTGGTGTCGGATGCCGGTACGCCGCTGGTCAGTGATCCCGGTTACCGTCTGGTGCGGGCCTGTCATCAGGCCGGTATCCGGGTGGTGCCGGTGCCCGGCGCCAGCGCCCTGCTGGCCGCACTGGTGGTGGCCGGTCTGCCCACAGACCGCTTTATTTTCGAAGGGTTCCTGCCGAGCAAGGGCGCCGGCCGCAGCGCAGCCCTGCGGCGTATTGCCGATAGCGCGGCAACCTCGGTGGTGTACGAAGCGCCGCACCGGATACTGACCCTGCTTGATGAGCTGAAAGCGCGTCTCGAGGCAGGCCGGGAAGTGGTGCTGTGCCGTGAGCTGACCAAGCATTTTGAAACCGTGTTGCCCGGTAGCATTGGCGATATTCGCGAGCAGGTCGCGGCGGACAGCAATCAGCAGCGCGGTGAAATCGTGCTGCTGGTGGCACCGGCGTCGGAGCAGACCGTGGATGATGCGGAGCTGGCGCGGCTGGCAAGACTGTTGCTTGGCGAGTTGCCGGCGTCGCGCGCCGCGAAAGTGCTTGCGGCCTGGTCAGGCCGCAAGCGCAACGAGCTGTACAGCTGGATGGAAGCGCTGGATCAGTCTGCCGACTGAGCGGTAAAGCGGCGTCGCAGTTTATTGATCAGGCCGATCCCGGCCAGCACCGCAGCACCGCTGATAATGCCGACAACAATGCTGATCAGAACCGGCGTTGCGAAGCGGACAGTCGCCTGCAACGCGCCAGTGCCGGCAAACTGCAGCAGCAGGTCATGCTGCAGATGTTCCAGCGCCGCAAAGCCATGCACAAGAATCCCGCCACCCACAGTAAACATGGCGATGGTTCCGGCCACCGATAAAAATTTCATCAGTTTCGGCGCGAACAACAGCAGGCCGCGACCAATAGCACTGTAGAAACGGCTTCCGGCATTGCGGCCGCGTTCCAGCAGATGCAGGCCGGCGTCATCCAGTTTGACGATGCCGGCGACCAGGCCATAAACACCGATGGTCATCAGTACGGCGATGGCCACCAGCACCGATAGCTGTTTCATGAACGGCGCCTGCTGCACCGTGCCCAGCGTGATCACGATAATTTCCGCCGACAGAATAAAATCAGTGCGAACCGCACCGCGAATGCGCTGTTTCTCAAAGGCCACCAGATCAACGGCGGGATCGGCGATGGCTTGCAGGGCTTCTTCATGCTGCTTTTCGACCTCCTTGCGATGAAGAAACTTGTGCGCGATTTTTTCAACTCCTTCGTAGCAGAGAAAAAGTCCTCCGAGCATTAATAGTGGAGTGATTGCCCAGGGAATCAGCGCACTGATCAGCAGCGCCGCCGGCACCAGAACGGCCTTGTTGATGGCAGAGCCTTTTGCCACGGCCCAGACCACCGGCAGCTCGCGCTCGGCACGTACCCCGGAAACCTGTTCGGCATTCAGGGCAAGATCGTCGCCAAGCACGCCGGCGGTTTTCTTTGCTGCCACCTTGGTCATGACCGAGATATCGTCGAGCAGGGTGGCAATGTCGTCGATCAGTGCCAGCAGGCTGGTTCCGGCCATGGAATGTCTCCGTAAGCGAATGGGGCAAGGCGGGGGATTATGCCTGTCTGTGGCAGGGGGCGAAAACGCTGTGCCCTGAACGACGCTGCCGGTACACTGCGCCCGGGCCGGCCAGACAGTCGCTGGTGGTGCAAACCACTGGAGGAAAGTCCGGGCTCCACAGGGCAGGGTGCCAGGTAACGCCTGGGGGCCACACTGGTGACGGTGTGGCTACGGAAAGTGCCGCAGAGAAGATACCGCCGATGGCCTCTTTCTCCGGAAAGGGTGCACAGGTAAGGGTGAAAAGGTGCGGTAAGAGCGCACCGCGCCCCTGGCAACAGGGGTGGCAGGGTAAACCCCACCCGGAGCAAGACCAAATAGGGTTCCTATGGCGTGGCCCGCGCTGGAACCGGGTAGGTCGCTAGAGGCCTGCGGCGACGCAGGTCCCAGATGAATGACTGTCCACGACAGAACCCGGCTTATCGGCCGGCCCTCTCTATATGCGCGCCAGATAAAGGCAGCCCGGGTATGCCGGGCTGCCTTTATTTCTTTTTGTCTTAAATAAATCATCAAATATAAAAAAAATGTCTAATAGTTAAAGTGCTTTATCACGATGATTGCGCACCTGACTGATTCGCTGGGTGGCCTGATCCTGCGGGCCGCCGACGAGCGGTGCTTTCGCCCCTTTCTATCCCCCTAATCCACTGTTTTATAAACATTTTCCCTCTATGCGGCAGGGCTTTCCCGGCTTGACTTGCGCTTCACGCTGGCCCTAGAGTGTCGCTTGGTGGAGAAAAGTGGGAAGAAGTGGGAGGAAATGGCGTCGCAGCGTCGATTTCCGAAGGATTCAGGTACTGAATCAGTTATCAGGGGAAGAGCATGTTTACCGGGCGTACTGCCCTCAGCCTCGACGCAAAGGGCCGGCTGGCCATACCCGCCAGGCACCGCGAGAAACTCATGGTTTCTTGTGGCGGACGCGTTGTGCTCACCCAATACCCGTTTGATCCCTGTCTTGCCCTTTATTCCGAGCCCGAATGGGAAACCATTGCCACCCAGGTCGCCGGCCTCAGCGACTCGGAGCCTGCGGTCAGAAAACTGAAGCGCCTGTTTCTTGGTCAGGCGGTGGAGATGGAGCTGGATGGCAGTGGCCGGATTCTGGTGCCGCCGGAATTGCGTGCGCTGATCAATCTGGATCGCAAGGCCATGCTGGTCGGTGTGATGCGTCGTTTTGAAATCTGGGAAGAAAGCGCCTGGGTTGCCAGTAACGACACCCTTGATCTGTCCGGCGATCTGCCCGACAGCATCAAAACCCTTTCGTTCTGAGGATGCCGATGGCCACCGCAGAACAGTTTGCGCACCAGTCAGTGATGCTGGACGAGGTGATGGAAATGCTGCCAACCCGTGCCGACGGCTTGTATGTCGACGCCACCTTCGGGAGGGGCGGGCATTGCCGCGCGCTGCTGGACCGGCTTGGGCCTGATGCCCGTCTGGTCGGCATAGATCAGGACCCGGAGGCGGCCGCCATCGGACAGCAACTGGAGCGGGCGGATGCCCGCTTTCGCATTGTTGCGGCACGGTTTGATTGTCTCGACCGCATCGTGGCTGAAGAAGGCCGTCAGGTAGACGGGCTGCTGATGGACCTCGGCGTGTCGTCGCCACAGCTTGATGATGCCGAGCGTGGCTTCAGCTTCCTGCGCGACGGGCCGCTGGATATGCGGATGAACCCGGATGCAGGAATCAGTGCTGCCGAATGGTTGGCGCGCGCCGATGAAAAAGATATCGCCGATGTGCTGTACCGTTTCGGCGAAGAGAAAAAATCCCGCCGCATTGCCCGGATGATCTGCGAAGTGCGCAAGCAGCAGCCGCTGACCCGCACCACCGAGCTGGCGGCATTGATTGAGCGCGCTATCGGTCGCGGTGAGCCGGGCAAGCATCCGGCCACGCGCAGCTTTCAGGCCATTCGCATCTATATCAATCAGGAGCTGGCGGCGCTGGAAAATCTGCTGGCGCAGTCGATCGACTGTCTCGCCCCGGGTGGCCGTTTGCTGGTGATCAGCTTTCATTCGCTCGAAGATCGCATCGTTAAACAGTTTATCCGTGATGAGTCCGGTCGCGCGCCGCTGCCGCGTGGATTGCCGGTGGAGATGCCGGTGCCGCGACTGCAGCCGCTTGGCAAGGCGCGTCATGCCTCTGAGGCGGAAGTGAAGCGTAATCCTCGTGCCCGCAGTGCGGTGTTGCGAATTGCCGAGCGGGTGGCGGCATGATGATCTGGCGGCTCGAAACCCTGCTGGTTCTGCTGCTGGTGCTGTCAGCACTGGCGGTGAGCTGGTCGGTGCACGAGTCGCGCCGCCTGACTAATGAAGTGCAGCGTTTGCAGTCTGAATATAATCGCTTGCAAACCGAGTGGGGCCAGCTGCTGCTCGAGCACAGCACCTGGGGCGCCTATGCCCGGGTTGAGCGCATGGCACGGGAAAAGCTGTCGATGGCACAGCCGGACGCCAGTCAGCGCGTGGTGGTGACGCCATGAAAAATATGTCGCGTCGCAATCCTGGCTCACTTCGCCGCCGCTATCTGTTCATGGCGGGCATCTGGTGCCTGCTGGGTGTCGGCCTGATCGTCCGGGCGGTGGACCTGCACGTCGTGCAACATGAATTTCTCGCTCGTCAGGGCGATATGCGCAACCTGCGGGTTGAGCCGCTGGCCGCCTATCGAGGTGTGATTTCCGATCGTGATGGCCGGCCACTGGCGGTTAGCACTCCGGTGACTACGCTGTGGGCAAACCCGCGTGAAGCACTGGAGTCTCGTGACAGCTGGACAAAGCTTAATGACAATCCGGTGCTCGACAGCAAGACGCTGGCACAGCGCGTCCTGCCGAATTCGCAGCGTGAATTTATTTATCTGGCCCGCCATCTGGCTCCGGAACAGGCCAAACGGGTGCTGAGCCTGAATGTGCCGGGTATCTATGCGCTGACCGAGTACCGCCGCTATTACCCGGCGGCGGAAGTGACCAGTCATCTGGTTGGCTTCACCAATATTGATGACGTTGGTCAGGAAGGTA
>JBECKT010000172.1:0-5485 GCA_040235405.1 Alcanivoracaceae bacterium | reverse complement strand
TCGACAGCGTCTGACAAGGTAACGGTGGCTCTCGCCAGCAATTTTATTCAGGCCGCTCGGGAAATAGCCGATGCGTTTGAGGCGACAACCGGGCATCAGGTGCAGTTCAGTGTTTCGTCCAGTGGCAAACTGTATGCGCAGATCAGTCACGGCGCGCCCTTTGACGTGTTTTTGTCCGCCGATGCGGAGCGCCCGACCTTGCTGGAAACGAATGGTCTGGTGGTGCCCGGCAGCCGCAGAACCTATGCCACTGGCCGTCTGACACTCTGGTCTGTCGACAAGCGCTATGAAGGCAAGGACTGTGTTGCCGAGTTGAAGGCAGGAAATTTCGACCGGTTGGCGATTGCCAATCCGAAAACAGCCCCTTATGGAGTCGCTGCTGAGGAAGCACTCGTCAGTCTGGGGCCGGGCAAGCAGGACCTGACCGGCCGAATTGCCATGGGCGAGTCCATTGCCCAGGCGCTGCAGTTTGTTGCCAGTCGCAGTGCCAGCATGGGCTTTATTGCGAGCGCGCAGCTGAAGTTGCCGGATATCCCGGAGAGCACCTGCCGCTGGCAGGTGCCAGAGGAACTGCATACCCGTATCGAGCAGCAGGTAGTGCTCTTGAAGAGGGCCGAGGATAATGCTGCTGCAGAGGCCTTTGTGGCATTTCTGGCGGGAGAGCAGGCCCGCGCCATCATCCTGAACCACGGATACGGTCTTGAGTAAATAATGGAGATTCTTCATTCCTGGTCCGAAAATATGCCGGGCCTTGGTCCCCTGTGGTTGTCGGTCAAGCTGGGTCTGGTCACCACGGGTATTCTTATCCTGTTCGGAACGCCGCTGGCGTTCTGGCTTTCCCGCACCCGCTCCCATGCCAAAACCATTATTGAGGCGATGGTGGCGTTGCCAATCGTTTTGCCTCCCACAGTGCTGGGCTTTTATCTGCTGATTCTGCTCGGGCCGAACGGTGCGATTGGCAGTTACTGGCTCAAGCTTACCGGAGAGACGCTGACATTCAGTTTTGGCGGCCTGATTCTGGCTTCGATCCTCTACAGCATGCCGTTTGTGATTCAACCGCTACAGAATGCGTTTGAAAGTGTCAGCCGCGGATTTGTCGAGGCGGCGGCGACACTTGGCGCCCGGCCGCTGGATGTGTTTTTTACCGTGGTGGTTCCGCTCGGCGCCCGAGGATTTCTGACCGCCGCCATAATGGGTTTTGCTCACACGCTCGGTGAGTTCGGGGTGGTGTTGATGGTGGGGGGCAACATTCCCGGGCAGACCCGGGTGATATCCATCGCCATTTACGATCATGTCGAGGCCATGGAGTACGGCCAGGCCCATGCGCTGGCGGCGATGCTGCTGATGTTCAGTTTTGTCTGTATGTTCGCGCTCTACTTTATCAATCGCAGGTGGCGCCATGACCATTGAGGCAGGCCATGCGACGGTTGCGCTGAACCGGCCGGGCTTTACTCTGGATGTGGATGTTCGTATTCCGGGCCATGGTGTAACAGGTATTTTTGGGCCCTCGGGTTGCGGCAAAACCACACTGCTGCGCTGCATTGCCGGGCTGCAGCAGGACGCCCGTGGCAGTGTCGGTTTCAATGGCGAGATATGGCAGAACAGCGACCGTTTCCTGCCAGCCTGGCAACGGCCGGTTGGTTACGTGTTTCAGGATGCGCGCCTGTTCCCGCACATGACGGTAGCCGGCAACCTGGAGTACGGCCGACGTCGCGCTCGGGTTGCGCCGGAGCTGGCGTCGCCGGATGACATTACTGCCATGCTTGGCATTGATCACCTGCTTGAACGTCGACCGGCGCAGCTTTCCGGTGGCGAGCGGCAGCGCGTATCCATTGGCCGGGCGTTGCTGCGTTATCCGTCACTGGTTTTGATGGATGAGCCGCTTGCCAATCTGGATGCGGCTCGCAAGCAGGAAATCATGCCGTTTCTCGAGCGGCTACATGCCAGCCTTAAAGTGCCGATGCTGTATGTCAGCCATAGTCTTGATGAAATGATTCGTCTGTGTGATCACCTGATCGTGATGGATGCAGGCCGGGTGCTGGCGCAGGGTACGTTGCACGATGTCTTGATGCGCACCGACTTGCCGATGCTTGGCGGTCGTGAAGCCAGCACAGTGCTGGATGTCCGGGTGCTTGATTACGAACCGCAGTTTGAGCTTTCCCGGCTACAGTTTGCCGGTGGCGAAATCGTTGTGCCCGGGCGCCATGGTGATCGGGACTTTCCGCTGCGTCTACGCATTATGGCCAGCGATGTCAGCTTGTGTCTTGAGCGGCCACAGTCCAGCAGTATTCTCAATATCCTGCCGGCGGTAGTAGAGAGTCTGCAGCCGGAAGCCGGCGGTTATGTGCTGGTCAGGTTGCGAGTTGGTTCTGTGCATGTCATGGCAAGGGTGACGCAGAAGTCTTCAATGGCCTTGAATCTGGCCCCCGGCCAGTCCCTGTTTGCCCAGATCAAGGGCGTGGCGGTGAAAAGCTTCGTCTGACCTTGATGGCATGGCAGCCGGCTCGTGCTAGTCTTTCACTACGTTTTTACCGAGGTACCCGCATGTCCCTGCCTGACATTCTGAAAAACCGTCTTTGCCTGCCGGTTGTGGCGTCACCAATGTTTATCCTGTCTAACCCGGATATGGTCATTACCCTGTGCAAGGCCGGCGTGGTCGGCTCGTTCCCTGCGCTCAATGCCCGTCCCGCCGATCAACTGGAAGTGTGGCTGAAGCGCATCACCGAAGAGCTGGCTGCCTGGGACGCGGAGCACCCGGATCGCCCGTCTGCGCCGTTCGCGGTCAACCAGATTGTCCACCGTTCCAATAATCGTCTGCAGCACGATCTGGATATGTGCGTGAAGTACAAGGTGCCGATTGTGATTACTTCGCTGGGTGCGCGCACCGACGTCAATGATGCGGTACACAGCTACGGCGGCATTGTTCTGCACGACATTATCAACAACAAGTTTGCGAAAAAGGCGATCGAGAAGGGTGCGGATGGTTTGATCGCCGTGGCCGCTGGCGCCGGAGGTCATGCTGGCACCCAGTCGCCGCTGGCGCTGATTCAGGAAATTCGTGAATGGTTCGATGGTCCGGTGCTGTTGTCCGGTGCTATCGCCACCGGTGATTCGGTGCTGGCGGCGCAGGCCATGGGCGCGGATCTGGCCTACGTCGGTTCGGCGTTTATTGCCACCGATGAAGCCAACGCGGATCCGCTCTACAAGCAGGCGATTGTCGAGGGCGCTGCCGAGGATATTGTCTACTCCAGCCTGTTTACCGGTGTCCATGGCAACTATCTGCGCCGCTCGATTGAACTGGCCGGGATGGACCCGGATAACCTGCCGGATGGCGATCCGTCGCAGATGGATTTCGGTGAGAAACCGGAGCTCGGTGGCGCCAAGGTATGGAAGGATATCTGGGGCAGTGGGCAGGGCATCGGCGCGGTGAAAGAAACCGTGCCGGCGGCGAAAGTCGTTGAGCGCTTGCAGAAGGAATACGTCGCCGCCCGGGCGCGACTGCAACAGCAGGTTGCCGCATTCCCCGCCAAATAATCCCCCTGTAGGAGCCGTCGATCGACGGCGAAATCTTTTCGCGGCCGATCGGCCGCTCCTACAGCATTGAGCGGTCGTCGAGGTACGTCGCAGAGTTCGAGCTAAGGCATTTCTGTAGGAGCCGTCGACCGACGGCGAAATCTTTTCGCGGCCGATCGGCCGCTCCTACGGTGGCGGCAATTTTTCTCTGGCGCGTTGCACGCGTAAATCCTGCGCCAGCATCAGCCGCGCCAGTTCGGTAACTTCGGCAATGGTATTGACTACCGCATCCGGTCTATGCGGATGGCGCAGCGTGCCAGGAAAAATCTTGTCCAGCCAGCTCTGGCTCCAGCCGGCACCGTTGTAAAAAATCGGGGTAATGCCGGCCAGCCGAGCGGCAATCACATCAGTGGTGCTGTCGCCGACATACCAGACATGTTCATCGGCCGGTAGCTTCAGTTGCTGCAGTGCATAGAGCAGGGCATCCGGTGCCGGCTTGCGGCGGGCAATATCGGTGCCACACACGGTCACATCAAATAGCCCCAGCCAGCCGGTGCCATCCACCAGCTCCAGTTCCCGCTCGAAAAAATCCCGGCGCCGATTGGAAATCACCCCCACCGGCAGACCCACTGCCTTGAGCCGCCCGATCTGCTCGCGGATGTCGGGCTCCAGCGCAAATACATCGGCAATATGCTGTTGGTAAGCCTCGTCGAAAGCCCGATGCGCCTCGGTCTTGGCGCCTTCGTCGGTGCCGAACAGCACCTCGAAAATATCCGTGCGCGAGATCTTCTTCTGTGCCACCACCTTCGGGTGCAAGCGCTTGTTGGCGCGGACATAGTTGAGCAGCTTTGCGTCTTCCGGGGTTTTCGATTCGGCCGGATCCAGCAGCAGCGACATCAGGCCGAGTTCATCCAGCCGTGCCAGCATGTCATCTATGGCCAGATACATGGCGTTGTGGGTGTCAACCAGCGTGGCATGCCAGTCAAACAGGATGGCGGAGGGGTGGCTGCGAGGTAGTTGCAGGATGCTCATGGCTCAAGTGTTGCCCGGTTGCCGGAAATAGTCACGCGGGGCCTTCGTTCTTCAGCGTGAACTGGTAACAGCATGCCCGGCATGCGGGCCATGCAGGATCAGCACAAGGTGCCATCCCACCGGCTTGTTGATCCATATCAATACACAGATAAACGTGACATTGGACGATGTAACCGTTCTGGCGGTCCGGGCAAGGCGCCCTGTCAGCCAGCCAACCAGACGGGAGGCAGACCAATGCTCGAGAGACTTTCACCCAATACCATGGCCCAGCTGAAGAAGTGGGGTTTCCTGCTGTTCTGGCTGCTGGTGCTGCCAGTGCTGCCGATTGCCGCTTACATGGGCCGTGAAACCGGGACCCAGGACTACTGGGCCTGGCTGATCTACTTCACCGTGTTCGGCATCATCCCGGTGCTGGACTATATCGTCGGCAAGGATCCGAGCAACCCGGATGAACAGACCGAGGTGCCGGTGCTCAGTCAGGAGAAGATCTACCGGGTTTTCCCGCTGATCCTCGGCTCGGTGTGGCTGGGCGTGCTGTATTTCGGTGGCCATATCTTCGCCACCAATGATTACGGGTTGCTCGGCCAGATCGGCTGGATCCTGTCGATCGGCACACTGGGCGGCGCCATCGCCATCGTGCTGGGCCACGAGCTGGTGCACAAGGACGAGCGCATCGAGAACTGGTTCGGCGGCTTGCTGTTGTCCAGTGTCTGCTATGCCGGTTTCAAGGTGGAGCATATCCGCGGCCACCATGTGTTTGTTGCCACCCCGGATGACGGCGCCTCGGCCAAATTCAATCAAAGCGTCTGGCAGTTCCTGCCGCGGGCACTCAAACACAACTTCCTCACCGCCTGGCAACTGGAAGCGGATCGCCTGAAGCGCAAGGGCCTGAAGCCGCTCAGCGTGCATA
Source organism: Alcanivoracaceae bacterium (assembly GCA_040235405.1). GTDB lineage: Bacteria > Pseudomonadota > Gammaproteobacteria > Pseudomonadales > Alcanivoracaceae > PGZG01. The sequence goes on along the minus strand of JBECKT010000172.1, from coordinate 30 downwards.
ACGAACTGATCTGGTGGTACGCCATCAGCG
>JBECKT010000129.1:0-7458 GCA_040235405.1 Alcanivoracaceae bacterium | reverse complement strand
CAGCCAGCGTTTCTACCAGATCACCATGGCGCTGGCGCATCATCGGTGCTTTGACGCCGTCGTTGATAGCACGCTCCACCGCCGCTTCCAGCATCAGCCGACCCTGCTCCAGGGCGAGCCGGCTGCGTTGTTCATCCAGCGCGGCGAGCTCCTCGAGCAGCGCCTCCTGAGCACCAAGACCGATGCTGCCACTGAGATTGGCGGCACTGGTGTAACCGGTCCGGTCAAGCACATGCAGAAAGGTCAGTGGCGCCTGCAGACGCTGACTCGCCCAAGCGGCGTAGTCGCAAACTGCCTTAGAGGACCGGGAACCATCAATACAGGCCATCACATGGGTCATTGTTATTCTCCTCAGTGGCCCATCAGCCGCTCCACGGCATCCGGTTTGTCATGTACCGCAAAGCGGTCCACCAGTGTCGCACTGGCCTCGTTCAGGCCGACGACCTCCACCTCGGTTCCATCCCGGCGGAACTTCACCACCACTTTATCCAGAGCACTGATAGCGGTGATATCCCAGAAATGGGCGCGATGCAAATCAATCACCACTTTGTGCAGCGCTTCCTTGAAATCAAATGCCGCCACAAAAGCGTCGGCGGAACTGAAAAATACCTGACCTACCACCTCATAGCGGCGAGTATCGCCAGCCTCATTCAACTCGGAGCCGACATAGAGAATCTGGCCGACCTTATGGGCAAAGAACACACCACTGAGCAGCACACCAATCAGCACACCGAGCGCCAGATTATGCGTGGCCACCACTACAATCACCGTGGCCAGCATCACCAGACTACTGCTCGGCGGATGCTTGCGCAGATTGGCAAAAGAGGCCCAGTTGAAGGTACCGATCGATACCATGATCATTACCGCCACCAGCGCCGCCATCGGAATCCGTGACACCCACTCGTCAAGAAACACCACCATCAGCAACAGAAATACACCGGCCGCCAGACAGGACAGACGACCACGACCGCCCGACTGCACATTAATCACCGACTGGCCAATCATGGCGCAACCGGCCATGCCGCCCATCAACCCGGCGCCGATATTGGCAATGCCCTGCGCCTTGCACTCACGCCGCTTGTTGCTGCCCGTATCGGTGAGGTCATCAACGATGGTCGCTGTCATCATGGATTCGAGCAGGCCGACTACTGCCAACGACATGGAAACCGGAAAAATGATCGCCAGGGTTTCCGGATTGAGCGGAATCTGCGGCAACAGAAATACCGGCAACGCATCCGGCAACTCGCCCATATCACCGACAGTACGCACGTCCAGCCCGAGATATATGGCCACACCCGTCAGCACGACAATGCTCACCAGTGGCGATGGCACAATTTTGCTCAGCAACGGCAGCAGGTAAATAATGCCCAGACCGGCAATGACGAGAGCATAGACCTGCCATCCCATCAGGCTCAGCGACGGCGAGCCATCGACCCAGGCCAGACTGCCCAGCTCCGGCATCTGAGCCATAAATATCAGGATCGCCAGTGCATTGACGAACCCGGTGATTACCGAACGCGACACAAACCGCATCAGTACATCAACACGGATAAAGCCCATGATGATCTGCAGCACACCAGTCAACAGGGTCGCGGCCAGCAGATACTGCAAGCCATGATCGCGCACCAGAGTCACCATCAGCAGCGCCATGGCGCCGGTGGCGGCAGAAATCATCCCCGGTCGGCCGCCGGCAAAGGCGGTCACCACGGCAATGCAGAAGGATGCATACAGGCCGACCTTGGGATCAACGCCGGCAATAATGGAAAAGGCAATGGCTTCGGGAATCAGCGCCAGCGCGACGACAATACCCGCCAGCAGGTCACCACGCAGGTTGGCGAACCATTCTCTCTTGATGGTATGCAGCATTCGGTTTTCCGGGCAGTTCGCGCCACCACAGCAGCGCCAGAGGTATACGCAGTGTCAGTACGGCCGCTGCGAAGGGGGCGCGCAGTCTACAGGAATCAGGCAGGCCACCCAAACCTGCCGAAAAGTACCATGGTGCCAATCACTGATTGCAGCCAGTCACCGAATCACTAGACTGGCGCCTTAACCCGAACAAGAGGTCTGCCCATGGCCCGATCCCGATCCCGTCGCTGGCGTTATGTTTTGCTGCTTGTTCTGATTGGTGCCGGCGTAGCGCTTTATATCGAAAGCCGCCCGTTCCGTTATCCGACCCATGCCCTGGCCGGACAACTGCAGCCGCCGCAACTGTTGCCGCCACCGGCGCAGGCCGAGGCCGGCATGGCGGTGGTCGATATCACCCCGCCGATCGGCATGCCGAAGTTCGGTTACTCCGCCTGGGCAAGGGATTCGGACGGCTTTCGCACCCGACTGAAAGCACGGGCGTTTTATCTGCACGGCAGCGACGGTGAACCGATGGCGCTGGTGCAGCTGGATCTTGGCGCCGGCTCGCTGGCACTGCATCATGTTATTGCCGAACGCATTGCCGAACGCACCGATATTCCCGCCCACGCCCTGACCTTGCTGGTCACGCATACCCACACCGGTCCGGCCAATTTTCTCGACAGCGATTTCTACAATGTTTTCGGCGCCAACCGGCCTGGCTTCGACCCGGTGATGTTCGAATTTCTCGCCAGTCGCATCAGTGATGCGGTGATCGAGGCGTTCGAGCAACGCCGTCCGGCACGCTTCGCCACCGGCCAGATGCCGGTATGGGGGCTGACCCGGAACCGCTCGGTGGAAGCCTGGGCCAACAACTTCGACATTCCCGCTAACCAGATCAATGAAGCGCTGGCATTCCGCGCGGTCAATCCGCACATGACCATGCTGCGTATCGATCTGCAGCACGATGACGGCAATTTTTATCCTGCCGGTGCCCTGACCGCGTTCTCGATTCATGGCACCAGCATTCCTGCCTTTACCGCCCCCTATCATGCTGATGTCTGGGCCTGGCTGGCACGCGATGTTGAAGCCGCCATCACCGCCACCGGCACGCCTTTTAATCCCATACATGGTCCGTTTCAGGGCACTCACGCAGACAATAATCCAGCCTGGCACCTGGGCGAGCGTGGTGACATGGCTTCACGACGGATCGGCAAGGCACTGGCTGGCAAAGCCATTAGCCTGTGGCAATCACTGGGCGCGAAACTGAACAATCAACTGACTCTGCAAAGCGGCAGCCGTCTGCTTGATGTGCTGGACCTGAATGACAATGCCCGCTTCGGTTTATGCGAACGCGCCATCGTCGGTGCGGCCACCGCCGGCGCCGCCAATGGCGATGAAGTGTTTCCGATTGCCTGGCTGCCCTATTTGCAGGAAGGCTGGCCACGCAGCACCTTTACCGACGGCTGCCACGGAGTAAAACAGTGGATGCTATCGAAACTGCAGTTATTGCTGCCGGCCGACCGATACCCGCACCGCGCCCTGCTGCAGGTGTTGCGCATCAATGATCTGGTACTGGTCACCGCGCCGTGGGAGGTGACACTGGAGAGCGGCAACGCGATCCGCAAGGAAGTGCAGGCACAATTGCCGGACGGCGACTGGCTGGTGGAAATCTCCAGCCTCGCCAACGGCATGTTCGGTTATGTCACCACCCCGGCGGAATATGCCCTGCAGTATTACGAAGGTGGCCACACGATCTATGGCCCGCAGACGCTGGCTTTTCTGCGCGGACAATTTGCTCAGCTGAGCGCCGAACTGATCGCCCATGGAGCGGTCAGTGATATACCGGCCGAGTATCGCTTTGATCTGGTCAGCCGGCAGTTCTGGCCGGAGCCCGGCAGCTGGAGAGCCAGACGTAGCGTGATCGACCAGCCCCGGTTTGTTCGTGGCGAACTGCCACTGGAGCCTTACTGGACTGTCACCATAAACGCCGAACCACCGGCCCTGATGGTGCTGCATGAGCCTTTGCTGTACGTCGAAAATGATGCCGGCGATATCGTTGCCAGCGACGCAGGCACCGATCTGCAGATCCGCCTTATTGAAGATGAAGGAGACAGTGCTCTCTACGAGCTGCGCTGGTTCAATCCGGATCTCGGCGCCGACCGGCGCCACCGGCTGGTGCTACGAAGCCGCGATGACATCCCGGCACTGGTTTCTGACTGGTTCTGAACCCGGATCAAGGTTTTGCCGGAAACCGCTGCTACACTGACCGGCAAACATCAGCGCAGGAGCGCCCATGACGATCGCGCCCATCACTACCCGATTGATTGCGGTAACAACCCTGCTGGCGATCAGCGCCGGTTGTGCCAGTACCTCGACACTGGTCACCCGGCACAGTGCCGGCCCGGGCGAAATGCCTGTGCGTAACCTGCTACTGGTTGGCTACTCTAGCGAACCGGACTTGCGTCGCGACTGGGAGCTCGCCTGCGTCAGCCGCTTCGACAGCAAGCAGCTGAAGATTACCGCCAGCCATACCCTGCTGCCGGATCTGCCGGAACGGGACGTGCTGCTAAAACTGGGCAGTAGCCGGGGCTTTGATTCAGTGCTGACAGCAGAAATCAGCGCCCTGCTGTTACTACCGCTGCAAATGCCACCGGAAAACGTGGTCAGCGAGGAGCGCCGCGCCAGCAGCGATGCGTCACCGCGCACGCCGGGTTTTGAACTGACGCTTGCCGGTGCCGACAAGCCCATCCCGGAGGCGAACGAACAGGATATCGAGCTGCGCCTGCAACGCAGCAATGGCGACCTGCTCTGGAGCGGCCTGATCCATACCCGTGAAGCCAATCAAACCAGCGCCATTGCCCGCAGCCAGTGCGATCGCCTGGCCAAAGCGCTGGCCAAAGCCGGCCTGACCCCCTGACGAAATCTGCACGCCCTGATCAGCGCGGTCATGGGCGCGCACCAGCATCCCTGCTAGCCTTCCGGCTCTGATATTTGTGGAGGTAGCACATGACAGGTCCGCTTTCCGGTTTTCGTATTCTTGAGCTGTCCGGCATTGGCCCGGGGCCGTTCTGCGGCATGATGCTGGCCGACATGGGCGCGGAAGTGGTCCGCATTGATCGTCCCGGTGGCAACCCCACCGCTGAAGGCGGCCACGATGTGCTGTTCCGCAACCGGCAAAGCATTTCCGTGAACCTGAAACATGCGGATGGCGTTGCCACCTTGCTGAAACTGTGCGAAAGCGCCGATGCCATTTTCGAAGGTTACCGCCCCGGCGTCGCCGAACGCCTCGGTGTCGGACCGGACACCTGTATGGCCCGTAACCCGAAACTGGTTTACGGCCGCATGACCGGCTGGGGCCAGACCGGCCCACTGGCACAGTCCGCCGGCCACGACATCAACTACATCTCCATTTCCGGCGCCCTGCATGCGATCGGCCGCCGCGATGAAAAGCCGGTATTGCCATTAAACCTGATCGGTGACTTCGGTGGCGGCGGCATGATGCTGGCCTACGGTATGGTCTGCGCGTTGCTGGAAGCGCAACGCTCCGGCAAAGGCCAGGTGATCGACTGCGCCATGCATGAAGGCTCCGCCGCACTGATGGCGATGTTCTACGGTTTGCGCAGCAACGGCCTGTTCAGCGACCAGCGCGGCACCCATATGCTCGACTCCGGCGCCCATTTCTATGACGTCTACGAAACCGCCGACGGCAAGTTCATTTCCATCGGCAGTATCGAGCCTCAGTTCTACGCCCTGCTGAAAGAAAAAGCCGGCCTCGGCGAGGAATTTGCCGAGCAGATGAATGAAGCACGCTGGCCGGAACAGAAGGAAAAGATCGCGGCGATTTTCCGCAGCAAGACCCGCGACCAGTGGTGCGAGATCATGGAAGGCAGCGACGTCTGCTTTGCTCCGGTTCTCGGTCTGGAGGAAGCGCCGCAGCACCCGCACAATGTCGCCCGCGGCAGTTTTATTTCTGTCGATGGCGTGACCCAGCACGCACCCACACCGCGCTTTTCCCGCACGCCGAGTGCCACTCCACAATCCATGCGCAAGCCGGGCACCGATACCCGGGCGACCTTGTTGCGTGCCGGCTTCGGTGAGGCTGAGGTGGCTGCGTTGATTGAGTCGGGTGCTGTTACTCAGTTGTGATCTTTCTAATGGCTTTGGTGCTTTTGCGGATAGATGGTCAAAAGAAGTAGCTTCACCATCGTGCCAGGGCGCAACCGCCGCCACATCCTCCGGGCTGACTGTTCCGCTTCGCTCCACTTGAGGTCACCCTACGGATGTGGCGACGTTCACGCCTAACGGAGAGACCGTGCCACCGTGGGTCAGGGGTGAAGCAAAGGCAAGAAAAGAACAACAGGAATTAAAAAAGAGAAATCGCAAAGAGGAAATGCAGACAAGCAGCAGGATGTGAGGATGTTAACTTCCTAACCGGAACCCTCAAACGGATTTCGGGTCCTTTTCACACTTCCCTGCCACTCCAGCGCTATCATCCATCGGAACAGGAGGACACGACCATGCCCGACACCACCTTTCCCGATCCCGAGCAGGACCTGCCGCAGACCGGCGAACAGACCCTGATCCTCGGTGGTGGCTGCTTCTGGTGCACCGAAGCGGTTTATCTCGCCCTCGACGGCGTCCTCGAAGTGGTTTCCGGCTACGCCGGCGGCAGTGCCGACAGCGCCAACTACGAAGCTGTCTGCAGCGGCAGCACCGATCACGCCGAAGTCATCCGCATCCGCTATAACGCTGACCGCATCAGCCTGGGCCAGCTACTGAAGATTTTCTTCTCGGTCGCCCACGACCCGACCCAGCTCAACCGTCAGGGCAACGACAGCGGCCGCCAGTATCGCTCGGCGGTGTTCTATCGCGATGACAAGGAAGCCGGGATCATCAAAGCCTATATCCGGCAGCTGGATCAAAGCGGCCTGTACAGTGCCCCGATTGTCACCACACTGGAACCGCTGACAGCGTTCTACCCCGCCGAGGCCTACCACCAGAACTTCGCCGCACGCAATCCGCAACAACCCTACATCCGGTTTACCGCCAACCCGAAACTCAGCAAACTGGAAAAAGCCTACCCCGACAAGCTGAGAGGAAAATAGCGATGAGCAAGCAATCTGCCAGTGGTTACGACCTGACGCCACCCACGGCGGAGGAACTGGAAAAGCGCGCGGCCGCGCTGACGCCGGAAGAACGCCATATTCTGCTCAATCAGGGCACCGAGCGGCCGTTCTGTGGCGGCTACCTGGAGAACAAGGGGAACGGCGTCTATCAATGCCGACTGTGCGACCTGCCGCTATTTCGCGCCGAGCACAAGTTCAACTCCGGAACCGGCTGGCCAAGCTTTTTTGACGGCTTTGACAAGGACCATATCCGGCATCTGGAGGATCACAGCCACGGCATGCTGCGCACTGAAATACGCTGCGCCCGCTGTGATTCCCATCTCGGCCATATATTCCCGGATGGCCCGGGCCCGACCGGGCTGCGCTACTGCATCAATTCGGCTTCACTGAACTTCGTGCCCGAAAAAGTATGACTCCGCCAGCTTCTGAAGAACGGTGCATCCTGTTGTAGGAGCGGCCGACCGGCCGCGATTCTTCTGGTGTGGAT
>JBECKT010000123.1:0-5309 GCA_040235405.1 Alcanivoracaceae bacterium | reverse complement strand
TCCGCGCACACTTTAGTCAGCGCCGCCGTCAGCGTGGTTTTGCCATGGTCAACGTGACCAATCGTGCCTACGTTAACGTGCGGTTTGTTACGCTCGAATTTTCCCTTTGCCACGACTAAATACCTCTCAGCTGAATGTGCACCGGAGACATGCACAGAGTCGCCCCGGAAAAACGGACCGGAGCCAATTCATGGAGCCGGACCACCAGACGCCCCTTGGCGCCATACATAACCGGGCCCGGACATGAAGTCCGAGCCCGGAAACTGGAGCTCATAACCGGATTTGAACCGGTGACCTCTTCCTTACCAAGGAAGTGCTCTACCGACTGAGCTATATGAGCAAAACCTTTCTGGCCAAGCCAGACTGTCACTTCCCGGCCAGAGCGCAGAATCTGGAGCGGGTAGCGGGAATCGAACCCGCGCCATCAGCTTGGAAGGCTGAGGTTCTACCATTGAACTATACCCGCGAGACCCGATTTCCGGCGTCAGCGCCTGCCAGCACTGTCACTGGCTTTTCCCGTTGCAGCCTTTTTCGCAGGCCGCCAACGTCCTAACTGGTGGAGGGGGCAGGATTCGAACCTGCGAAGGCTGAGCCGTCAGATTTACAGTCTGATCCCTTTGACCGCTCGGGAACCCCTCCAAAAAAGGGCCTACATTCTCTTTTCGGCACCCCGCCATGTCAACACGTTTCTTGACAAGTTTCAGCGGTAAGCGCCTGTTTTACTGGAGCTGGCGATAGGACTTGAACCTACAACCGGCTGATTACAAATCAGCTGCTCTACCAATTGAGCTACGCCAGCCGGCAAAAGATGGCGGATTCTAATGAATCAATCCGGTGGCGGCAAACCCTTTCACTGATCTGCCGGAAGATTTTCATCGAGGACGGGCGCAGGAACCGGGGATGATCCGGCGCAGGCCACGTGATTGCCGGATATCCCCGGATTACTGGCAATCAGCTTTCGCAGCGCCTCGCCATCGTCGCGGATGCTCTCGGCATTAACTCTCAGCCAGTACTCCGTGGCCTCTTTCACGGTCTGCCGGATTTCGGCTGGATAGCCTGCAGTTTGCATTTTCATCATTAGCCCCCGGGCGGAATCAGCGCTGCTGAAATACCCCAGAGAAATGGCGTTGGCATCCTCGCCATCACCAACAATAAAGCTGTCGACACCCCGGGATTGCAATTCGCGCAGCACCCTCAGAGCCCGCTCACGATCGGCAACTGCGGGCAAATGCACCCAATGGAGGCGATCTCGCGCAACTTTCAGCGACTCGACTGTAGTTTTATAGCCGCTACCGGATAGCACCCGGGCAGCCTGATCCGCCGCTGCCAGCTGATCCCACGGACCGGCCACCGGGCACAGTGGCGGCATGCCGGAGCCGGCCGGTGCATCCCCCGCTCCGGATAACGAGGACTCATCCAGCAGCACCAGCGTCTCGGCCGCCGTCACCGACGGAGCAATCACCCGTTGCGGCGCCGGGGCGGCCCGCATAACGAGACTGAACACCAGATAGACCATGTTGAGTATTAACAGGGAAAAGAAGACCCAGCGCATAGATTCAGATACCCCAGCGTCAGTTTGCGGTGACCCGCTCAAGTCCATCGAGCACCAGATCCGGCGCCAGCTCCGTCGCAATCGGCAAAACCCGCGCCACTCTGGCGGCGTCTCCACCGGTCAGAAGCACCGGAGCAGTATCCGGAAGCCCCTGCCCCAGCGCAACCACAGCATCTGTGATAAAGGCCACGGTCATGCGCATTATCCCGTTTTTCACCCCCTCAGAAGTAGAGCAGCCCGGGGCGATACTGTCTTCAGCAGAAGCACCATCAACCTGTACCGAGCCGGTTCCCTGAATCAGGCTCCTCTCCAGCATCGCCAGCCCCGGGACAATATAGCCGCCCAAATGCTCCCCTGTTGCAGTTACGGCATCCAGAGTCAGGGCGCTACCGCAATCAACAATGACAGCAGCACCGTAGCGATGCCAGGCCTCGATTACTGCCAGCCAGCGATCCACTCCAAGCCTGTGCGGCTCGCTATAGGCGTTCACGACGCCGGCATCGCTGGCACGGGAATAATAAAAACGAGGCTGCACCTGCCCAAGCGAGACGATGGCGGCAGCAAGCAGCGGATCCGCGTCCCGCCCGGCGACAGAAGCAACTTCTATTCTCTCCAGCCTGTGCCATTCAATTGCATCGATCTGCCGCAAACAGGACCAGTCGCGGCGATGTACCGCATCTCCCTGATGGACGGCGCCATCAAGGTAACAGCGCCACTTCAGCGCGGTGTTGCCGATATCAAGAAACAACGCGTTCATTCTTTCCTCTTGAGGCTTGTAGAGGCGGGTCGCAAACTCGCCTCGCCGCCATGGAACAGCAACTCTGCTCCGTCTTCTGTCAACAGCCTCAATGCACCGCTGCTGTCGACCCCGGCCGCCGTTCCGCTGACCGCACCGGCGGCAGTGACAACCTGCACGGCCTGCCCTGACAGCGCATCAAGAGCTGCCCAGCGTTGCAACCAGACACTGAATCCCGTCGCCGGGAAACCGGACATCATGTCATGCAGACGCCGAAGCAGATCTGCGGCCAGAGCCGACCGATCAGGAACAGAACCCAGTTCCGTATAAATATCGGTCCAGGGCTGATCAATGCTTGCTGCAGCAGCCAGCCCAAGCCTGCCATTGATGCCGACTCCTACTACTGCCGCACAGGCATCCTCAAGATCACCACTCAGCTCAATCAGAATGCCGCCAATTTTCCGGCCGCCTGCCCAGATGTCGTTTGGCCATTTCAGGGCCACTCGGCCTGCCAGGCCATTTTCCGACAATGCCTCCGCCACCACTACGCCAACCGCAAGGCTCAGCCCTTCCAGACGCGGCGCGCCCACCGGGAAACGCCAACCCACTGAAAGATAGATATTGCTGGCGTAAGGCGAAGACCAGCTTCTTCCTCGCCGCCCACGCCCTGCGGACTGATATTCGGCAAGAACGGCAAACGGGGCAGGCATATCTGAAGCCAGCCTCCGCAATACTTCGGCATTGGTAGAGTCCGTCGACTGCAGCACTTCAACTGACAAAGGCCGCGCCAGCATTGCCTGAAGCCTCGGCGCCTCAAGCAATGACACCCCCCCGGGGATCCGGTATCCACGACTACGGATGCGCTCTACATCTACACCGACCGCTGCCAGCTGCCCGATGCGCTTCCACACTGCGGCCCTGGAAATGCCGAGAACACTTCCCAGGGCTTCACCGGAATGAAACTCGCCATCAGCCAATGCCTGGATCAATTCAGAGTCCACAGTTTTATCCCGACACAGGTGATGGCAAGCAGACAAAGCAGGGGCGCCATGAAAGGCGCCCCCAGTGACAAAGAAAATCCTCTCGACTCATCCCCAGACAACGCCGCGGGATCGAGACCAACCCGGAACCCGGTCGGCATAGCACTTTTCCAGTTCATTGCGCTTCAGCTTGAGCGTCGGCGTGAGCATGCCGTTCTCAACTGCCCAGGCCTCTGGCACCACCACCAGACACTGCAGTCGCTCATGTGCATCAAGTTCATCGTTAACCCGGGCAAGCAACTCTGCCAGCTCCTGCGTGTAGTGCTCTCGACCTGCTTGCTTGAGCCTGACCTGCTCCTCCGGAGACAGATTAAGTAGCGCAATCGGCTGTGGCAAACCCGGCCCCATCACACAAGCCTGTTCAATGCCCGGAAACGATACCAGCCGGTTTTCAATTGGTGCGGGAGCAATGTATTTCCCCTTTTCACTCTTGAAAATTTCTTTTACACGGCCACTGATTCGCAATCGACCGTTCGAGTCAATTTCTCCCACGTCACCGGTTTTCAACCAGCCGCCCTCGGCAAAGGTATCGCGGGTCTGCGTCTCATCCTTGTAGTAGCCCTGCATATTGCCGGGGCTACGCACCTCAATCTCGCCACCCTCGGCAATGCGACATTCAACCCCCTCATTCGGCACACCCACCCAGCCAACCTTCTGATCGCCGCTTCGGGTGGTATGGGACCAGGCCATATTCTCGGTCATGCCATAAACTTCAAGGATTTCCAGACCGAGCCTGTTGAACCATTCAATTACCTCAGGAGAAAGCGCGGCAGCTCCCGAGAGTGCTATGCGACACTCATCAAGCCCCATCGCCGCAAGAATCTTTTTCCTGATAATGCGGTTCAGAACAGGAATCCGCAGCAGTCGGCGCAGCTTCGCCGGCGGCATGGCGTCATTAACCTTTTGATAGAACTTGCTCCAGATTCTCGGCACAGCAAAGAACAGCGTGGGTCTGGCCCGCTTGATATCCTCCCCGAAAGTTTCCAGCGACTCCGCAAAGAAAACTTCGTGGCCAACATAGAGCAGCGCCAGTTCAACCGCCGCGCGCTCGGCAATATGTGAAAGGGGCAGGTAGGAAATCATCCGGTCGCTGATAACCAGGTTATACACATTCTTCAGATTGGTGCCGACCAGGGCAAAATTGCGGAAGCTGTGCATCACGCCCTTCGGCGTGCCGGTGGTGCCTGAGGTATAAATAATTGTCGCACATGCGTCCTCACCGGGATCTGCCGGGTCAGACAAAGGCTGATATCTGGCCACCAGATCCTCCCAGCGAGAGAAACGCTGGCGAGCATCTTCAGGAGCCAATGAAAAGGCGACGCACTGGACAGACTCTGGCACACCGGCACGAGCCTCCTCCCAGACATCCAGCTTGCCGACAAACAACACCGGCGCCCCGGAGTGCTCCATGACCTGACGGACACTGGCAGACGTCAGGGTCGGATAGAGCGGTACGCTGATGTGCCCAGCCATCCAGATCGCCAGATCCGCTATGATCCACTCGGCACAATTTTTTGACATCAGGGCTACATTGGTTCCCTGAGGCAGATTCAGACTGCGCAGATAGGCTGCCATTCGCAGGGCTTCATCCTGAATTTCCAGCCAGTTGTACTCACGTAGCCGGCCACCACCCAGAGGCTGGATCATGGCCACGGCCTTGCCGCGGCGCCGGACCGTGTCGGCAAATGCCTGAAGCGGGGTTTTCATTGGGCTCATCGCCATCTCCATCGTTATTGTTCTGCGGACAACTTCTCTCCCGCTGGGATATTCACGAATGCCGGCGCCAATCGCAAGCCCCGTATGCCGGAGCACATGTAAATAAAAAGCCCCCGACGCTTACGCGACGGGGGCTTTTGTTTAAGTGCCTGACGATGACCTACTCTCACATGGCGAATGCCACACTACCATCGGCGATGCTTCGTTTCACTTCTGAGTTCGGGATGGGATCAGGTGGTTCCAAAGCTCTATGATCGTCAGGCAA
>JBECKT010000122.1:0-36114 GCA_040235405.1 Alcanivoracaceae bacterium | reverse complement strand
GCCACGGCCTGCGCACCGCCGACAGTAAACACCCTGTTCACCCCGGCGATGCGTGCGGCGGCCAGCACCATCTCGTTGACTTCACCGTCGGGCGTCGGTACCACCATGATGATCTCTTCGACCCCCGCGACGTGCGCGGGGATTGCGTTCATCAACACCGACGAGGGATAGGTGGCCTTGCCGCCGGGCACGTACAGCCCGACGCGATCCAGCGGGGTGACCTGCTGGCCGAGCAGGGTACCGTCGGCTTCGCGGTAGCTCCAGGAATCCTGTTTCTGTTTTTCGTGGTAGCGGGTCACGCGCTCGGCAGCGGCTTCCAGCGCTTCGCGCTGCGCTTTGGGAATGGCATTCAGCGCTTGCTGCATGCGCTCATGGCTGATTTCCAGTGCGGCGACCGACTGCGCATCGCGGCGATCAAAACGGTTGGTATATTCCAGCACGGCGGCGTCGCCATCACGGCGCACGGCGCGAATGATGTCAGCGACTTTTACCGACACTTCGGCGTCACGCTCTTCACTCCACGCGGTTAGCGCGCTGAGCTCGGCGGCAAAGTTTTCCGAACGGGTATCGAGACGACGAATGTTCATGCGCTTTCCCGTCGCGCCTCCACCGCTGCGCCGATCAGATCGATAATCGGCTGAATTTCGGCATAGCGGGTTTTCATGCTGGCCCGGTTGACGATCAGCCGGCTGGAAATCTGCGCGATCAGTTCGGTCGGTTCCAGGCCATTGGCGCGCAGGGTGTTGCCAGTATCGACCACATCGACAATGCGATCCGCCAGGCCCACCAATGGCGCCAGTTCCATGGCGCCGTACAGCTTGATTACTTCCGCCTGCACACCCTGGCTGGCGAAATAACGCCGGGCAATATTGACGAACTTGGTGGCGACACGCAGGCGGCCATTGACCGCCGGCGCATCTTTCTTCGCCGCCACCATCAGTTTGCAACGAGCAATTTCCAGATCAAGCGGTTCGTAAATACCGTCGGCGCCGTGCTCCATCAGGACATCCTTGCCGGCCACGCCGATATCGGCACCGCCATATTGCAGATACGGCGGCACGTCGGTGGCGCGAATGATGATGATCTTGACGTCGTCGCGACTGGTGTCAAAAATCAGTTTGCGCGACGACTCCGGATCCTCCAGCAGGCGAATCCCTGCCGCTTCCAGCAGTGGCAGGGTTTCTTTCAGAATGCGGCCCTTGGAGAGGGCGATGGTCAACGGTTTGCTCGGCATGTGTTAACCCGGTACGCGGCGAATGGTAGCGCCGAGGGATTGCAGTTTTTCCTCGATACATTCATAGCCACGATCAATGTGGTAAATGCGATCGACCACGGTATCGCCCTGCGCCACCAATGCGGCAATCACCAGCGAAGCAGACGCGCGCAGGTCGGTCGCCATCACCGGCGCACCGGTCAGCTTGTCGACGCCGCGACAGATCGCGGTGTTGCCCTGCACTTCGATGTTGGCGCCCATGCGGTTCATTTCCTGAACGTGCATAAAACGGTTTTCAAATACCGTTTCGACGATGGTGCCGGTGCCTTCGGCAATGGTGTTCATGGCAGTGAACTGCGCTTGCATATCGGTCGGCATGGCCGGGTACGGCGCCGTGCGCATGGATACCGCTTTCGGCCGGCGGCCTTCCATGTCGAGCTCGATCCAGTCGTCGCCGCAGCTGATTTTAGCGCCGGCTTCCACCAGTTTCTGCAAGGTAGCGTCGAGCAAGTGCGGCGCGGTGTCCTTGAGTTTGATACGGCCACCGGTGGCGGCCGCTGCAATCAGGTAGGTGCCGGTTTCGATGCGGTCCGGAATGACGTTGTGTTCTGCACCATGCAACGAGGCCACACCTTCGATGGTGATGGTGTCGGTGCCGGCACCGGACACTTTCGCGCCCATCTTGTTGAGATAGTCGGCCAGGTCGACCACTTCCGGCTCGCGCGCGGCGTTTTCAATCAAAGTAACGCCGTCGGCCAGTGCCGCCGCCATCATCAGGTTTTCGGTGCCGGTCACGGTGACGGTGTCCATCACCAGACGGGCGCCGTGCAGGCGATTTTTGACGCTGGCGTAGATGTAGCCGTTGGCAACTTCAATATTGGCACCCATGGCCTGCAAACCGCGCAGGTGCAGATCCACCGGCCGGCTGCCGATGGCGCAACCACCGGGCAATGACACCACCGCTTTACCAAAATGCGCCAGCATCGGACCGAGCACCAGAATCGAGGCACGCATGGTTTTTACCAGCTCGTAGGGCGCGTGCAATTCCTGAATGGTGGTGGCGTCCACTTCGACACGCATCTGATCATCAATCACCACCCGCACGCCCATGCGGCCAAGCAGTTCGATCAGGGTGGTGACGTCCTGCAGGTGCGGCAGGTTACCGACCGTGGTCGGGGTATCCGACAGCAAGGTTGCCGCCAGAATCGGCAACGAGGAATTCTTCGAACCGGAAATACGGATCTCGCCATCAAGGCGCTGGCCGCCGGTAATTATCAGTTTGTCCATCCGGCTGTATCCTCGGGAATCAGGCAATGCCGAGACGGTTGGCACGCTGCCACTCGTCCGGGGTATAGGTTTGCAGGGGATCAACCGCATGGATGCTGCCGTCTGCCAGGCAGGCGGTCAGGCAGGCAAACACCAGCTGCTGACGCTTTACCGGCATCAGCCCGGCGAAGGCTTCGGATACCACGCGGATACCAAACTTGTTACCGCTGCCCTGTACGGCAACATCAGCACCGGCGATACCGGCCTCCACCAGCGCTTTCACATCTTCCGGGGTCATGCGGACTCCTGCTCGGGAAAGGCGCCGATTGTACGGGGTTTGCCGGCAAAAATCAGGCCGGCCGCACGGTTACTGCGCGGCCGCTGCCTCGGCCGGACCTTCGGCGGTCTCGACGTCGATTTCCGACGACCAGTTGGCGATCACCCGATCGAGATCACCACCGTACTGCTGCGCCGACTGCTCGAACTGGGTGCGGAAGGTGCTGCCCAGATTGAGGCCGTTGACGATCACGTTCTCGACCAGCCAGTTGCCTTCCTTGCCCTGATAGAGGCTGAAAAATACCGGCACGATCTTGCCACTGGCGGTCTGGATTTCGGTGCGGACCCGGGCCCGACCGGCCTTGATATCGCCTTCCCGAGCGGGCAATACCCGCACTTCCTGTCCCTCATACAGAGTCAGGCCGGAGGAGTAGGTGTTGACCAGACTGGCGCGGAACACTTCAAGGAACTTCAGCTTCTGCTCGCGGCTGGAGGGGGCAAACCAGTTGCCCATCACCAGTTGGGTAATGCGGCGGAAATCGACCAGCCCTTCCAGCTCCTCGTTGACCACCTTGCGGGCATAGTGCTCGTCTTCCTTGAGCCGTCCCCGTTCCTGGTCGATGCGCTTGGTCATGCGCTCAATGGCCGTTTCCAGCATGGCGTGCGGGTCCTGCTCCGAGGCAGTAGCCTGAGTGGCGGATGTGAACAACAGCGCCGTAAGCAGCACAGTCAGTAATCTCGGCATGGCGCAATCTCCTCGGTGTCCGGCATCAATTGGGGCAAGTATCGGTTTGAAACGGTGTGCGGGACAAGGTTCCCTGCAACAGCCGGCGCCACAGCATGTATAATCGCCCGCCATTGGTCGAGGAGACGTCATGAGCCAGGATTTTATTGCCGTTGCCCGGCGCGTGCTGGAAGTTGAAGCGCGGACGCTGACAGAGCTGATTGCCTCGGTGGACGGCAGTTTTACTGCGGCCTGCGAGCATCTGCTGGCCTGCCGTGGCCGGGTGATCGTCACCGGCATGGGCAAATCCGGCCATATCGGCAACAAGATTGCCGCCACCCTGGCCAGCACCGGCACCCCGTCTTTCTTTGTCCATCCGGCCGAAGCCTCGCACGGCGACCTCGGCATGATTACCAGTGACGATGCGGTGATCGCCTTGTCCAACTCCGGCGAGACCGCCGAGGTGCTGACCATCCTGCCGGTGATCAAGCGCAAGGGCGCGATCCTGATTGGCATGACCGGCCGCCCCGACTCTACCCTCGCCCGCCTTGCTGACGTGCATCTGCACGTCAGCGCCCGCGAGGAGGCCTGCCCGCTGAATCTGGCGCCGACCTCAAGCACCACGGCGGCACTGGCCATGGGCGATGCCCTCGCCATTGCCCTGCTGGAAGCGCGCGGCTTTACCGCCGAGGACTTTGCCCTGTCGCATCCGGGCGGCGCACTGGGCCGAAGGCTACTGCTGTCGGTGGATGATGTGATGCACAGTGGCGAGCGCCTGCCAACCGTGCCGGTGACGGCCAGCCTGGCCGAAGCGCTGCTGGAAATGACCCGCAAGGGTCTGGGTATGACCACAGTGCTGGATCAGCACGGCATGCTCGCCGGGATCTTCACCGACGGTGATCTGCGCCGCATGCTCGACCGCGGCGTTGATGTGCGTCAGGCGGCCATTGCCGAGGTCATGAGCCGCCATCCGGTGACGATCGAGAGCGGTCATCTGGCGGCAGAAGCACTGCAAGTCATGGAAACCCGCAAGATCAACGGCCTGATTGTCTGCGACCAACAACAGCGGCCGATTGGCGCCCTGAACATGCACGATATGCTGCGAGCAGGAGTGGTCTGATGCAATTGCGTGATGCTTCGATCTCGATGCTGACCCTGCGCGCCAGCGCCCGCCGCCTGAAACTGATGGCCTTTGATGTCGATGGCATTCTTACCGATGGCCGACTCTGGTACGGCGCCGACGGCGAAATGCTGAAGGCCTTTCACACCCTCGATGGCCACGGCCTGAAAATGATTGCTGCGGCCGGCATTGAAGTCGCCCTGATTACCGGCCGGCGTTCGGAGATGGTGCTGCGCCGCGCCGGCGAGCTGGGCATCCGCCACGTCATTCAGGGCCGCGAGGACAAGGGCGTGGCACTGGCAGCGCTGGCCAGCGAACTGGGACTGGCAGCGGCCGCCTGTGGTTATGCAGGTGATGACCTGCCGGACGTGCCGGCACTGGAATGGTCGGCACTGGCGTTCTCGGTGCCGAACGCGCACCAGTCCGCCAAAGCAGTGGCTGATCTGATCAGCAATGCACGCGGCGGTGAAGGTGCTGCGCGGGAAATCTGCGACTTTATTCTTGATGCCCGTGGAGCCCTGCAACCGTGATGCGCCAGGGCTTTCTCAGCATCGCCGGTATTCTGGTGGTAGGTCTGCTGGTGCTGATGTTGCTCAACGAACTGGATCATGTCCGGGTCAAACCGGAAACCGATAGCGCCAATGCCCCGGACATTATTCTCACCGGCGCCAATCTCAGCACCTATGATGAAACAGGCAATCTGGAATACCGGGTCACCGCCGACCGCATTGAGCATCTTGAGCGAGCCGGCGCCACCCTGCTCGACCAGCCCCGGCTTGAGCTGCATACCAGTCGCGAAACCTGGCAAATATCAGCCGGCAGCGGCAAGGTCGATCAGGACAACCGCTCGCTGTTGCTGGAAGGTAACGTTGAGGCGCGCCTCGATGGTCCTTCTGCGGTGGTACTGAAGACAGCGCGACTGCTCTACCATGTTCGGGAACAACGCCTCGAACTGCCGGAAGCGGTCGATATCCGCCATCCCGGCGGCCACACCCGGGCCGGAACACTGAATGCCGATATTGCTGCCGGCAAGCTCAACATGCAGCAGGGAGTGGAGACCCGTTATGCCGTCGATCTCTGACATTCGCCGTCTGGCTGGCCTGGCTGCGCTGCTGCTGATTACCCATGTCGGCGCCGAAGCAGTGCCAAGTATGCGCGCCCCCGGTGAAGGCGAAATTGTCCTGCGGGCCGATCGCGCCACCCTCAGCCAGCAGGACGGCACCGGCCTTTACGAAGGCAATGCTGAACTGATTCAGGGCCAGCGTTCGCTGAAGGCGGACCGCATCGAAATCACCCTGAAAGACGGCAAGCCAAGCAGAGTCGAGGCCACTGGCAGCCCGGTTGAGTTACTTGATGGTGGCGACCTGAGCGCCCGTGCCGGCAAGCTGGTGTATGACATCAAAGGCCGCCGGATCCTGCTGTCGAAGCAGGCTCGGATCAATCATCTTGGCCGCACCTTCGAGGGTGCCGAGTTGATTTACGAACTGGATAGCCGGCGCATCAGCGCCCGTGGTGGTGACGACGACGGCGATGGTGATGGCCGCATCCGTCTGGTGATCCCCGCCGAAGAAGGAGTACCCGCCCCATGACCCTGTTGCGCGCAGAACATCTGGCCAAGAGCTACAAGGGCCGGCGCATCATCGAGGACGTATCCATCGAGGTTGAATCCGGCAGCGTGGTCGGCCTGCTTGGCCCGAACGGCGCTGGCAAGACCACCTGCTTTTACATGATTGTCGGCCTGGTGGCCGCCGATGCCGGCCGCATCATCATTAACGGTCAGGACATTACCCGGCTGCCGATGCATGGCCGCGCCCGCCGCGGTATCGGCTATCTGCCGCAGGAAGCCAGCATCTTCCGGCGGCTGTCGGTGGCCGACAACATCATGGCAATTCTGGAAACCCGCGATGAGCTGAGCCGGGCCCAGCGGGTCGAGCGAATGGAGCAGCTGCTGGAAGAGTTTCACATCGCCCATCTGCGTCACAATCTTGGCATGAGCCTGTCCGGTGGTGAGCGGCGGCGTGCGGAAATTGCCCGCGGTCTGGCCAGTGACCCGGCCTTCATGCTGCTGGATGAACCGTTCGCCGGGGTTGACCCGATCTCGGTCAACGACATCAAGGGCATCATCCGCCACCTCAAGGAACGCGGCATCGGCGTCCTCATTACCGACCACAATGTCCGTGAAACACTGGATATCTGTGACACCGCCTATATCGTCTCCGCCGGCCATATTATTGCCAATGGTGACGCCCACACGGTGCTGGCCAACCAGCAGGTTCGTGACGTCTACCTGGGTGCCGATTTCCGCCTGTAACCCGTCTCCGGGCATGTGGCTACTCATATGGCTACTCATATGGCTACTACAACGGCGGGCCACATTCAAGAATAGGCATGAAAATTGCGTTGCTGTTATGCTGCACGCCATGATGTCATTTCGGGCAGCATCGCAGTCATGAAGCAAGGCCTTCACCTCCAGCTTGGCCAACAGCTGAAAATGACTCCCCAATTGCAGCAGGCCATTCGCCTGCTGCAATTGTCTGCGCTCGATCTTCGTCAGGAAATCCAGGACACGGTGGAATCCAACCCGCTTCTGGAACTGGAAGACGAGGCCGACAGCTTCGTCAGCGACGCCGAGGCCGAGCCGCCGGCCAGCACCGACAAGGATCACGAGGAACTCGACCTCGACGCCACCGATCATTTTGACGACGACTTGCGGGTTGATACCGACTGGGACGAGACCTATCCCGGCAGCAGCACCGGCGCCAGCGCCGGTAGCGGTACCGATGAAGACGGCGACAGCTGGGAGGCACGCAGCACCACGCCGGAATCATTCCAGCAGCACCTGCTCTGGCAGCTCAACCTGACCCACCTGAGCGATGCCGACAACGCCATCGCCGAGGCCATCATTGACGCCCTCGACGAGCGCGGTTACCTGACCGACAGCCTTGATGACATCCGCGCTGCGGTGCAGCCGCTGAATTTGCGCCCGGATGACCCGCTGTTCCCGGAGGAAGATGAAATCATCGCCGTGCTGCACCTGCTGCAGCACTTCGACCCGCCCGGTGTGGCGGCCAGAGATCTGGCCGAGTGCCTGAGCATCCAGCTGAACCTGCTTGATGAGGAAACGCCGTGGCGGCGTCAGGCCCTGCAGCTGGTCAACCAGCACATTAACCTGCTCGAATCACGTGACTTTGACACCCTGCGCCGGCGCATGAACCTGAGCGACGAGCAGCTCTCCGAGGTGATGCGGTTGATCCGCGGCCTGAACCCGGCGCCAGGCGAACTGGTCAGTGACAGCAATCCGGAGTACGTGGTGCCGGATGTCGTGGTGTCGCGGCGCGGCAAGCGCTGGCTGGTGGAGCTGAACCCGGA
Source organism: Alcanivoracaceae bacterium (assembly GCA_040235405.1). Classification (GTDB taxonomy): domain Bacteria; phylum Pseudomonadota; class Gammaproteobacteria; order Pseudomonadales; family Alcanivoracaceae; genus PGZG01. Next base: position 28,146 of record JBECKT010000122.1, on the reverse strand, counting down.
ATCAATGCCGAAAGTCCGGATTAACGACCATTACGCCGGGATGATCCGTCACACCCGCCGCGAAGAAGATGGCAGTTATCTGAAGGCCCAGCTGCAAGAGGCCAAGTGGTTCCTGAAAAGCCTGCAGAGCCGCAACGAAACCCTTTTGAAGGTGTCGACCCGCATCGTCGAGGTGCAGCAGGGCTTTTTCGAGTATGGCGAGGAAGCCATGAAGCCGCTGGTACTGGCGGAAATCGCCGATGCCGTGGGCATGCACGAGTCAACCATCTCCCGGGTAACCAACCAGAAATACATGCATACCCCGAAGGGTGTGTTCGAGCTGAAATACTTTTTCTCAAGTCATGTGGGCACAGACGGCGGCGGTGAATGTTCAAGCACCGCCATTCGTGCCATTATCAAGAAGCTGGTCGCGGCCGAGGACGCCCGCAAACCGCTCAGTGACAACAAACTGGCCGATTTGCTCAACGAGCAGGGTATCCAGGTCGCCCGCCGCACCGTCGCCAAGTACCGGGAGGCGATGCGCATTCCGGCCTCCAGTGATCGCAAACGTCTGGTCTGACTGGAAAGCCGGTTACCCCTGGCAGGAAGAGGAGCCCGTCATGCAAATCAATATCAGCGGACATCACCTGGATATCACCGACGCCCTGCGCGAATACGTCAACGAAAAATTCACCCGTCTGGAACGCCACTTCGACCATATCACCAGCATTCACGTTATTTTGTCCCCCGAACCGAAGACCCATAAGGCAGAATCCACCATTCGCATCACCGGCGGCGAGTTGTTCGCCACCGCCGAAGCCGGCGACATGTATGCCGCCATTGACCTGCTCACCGACAAGCTCGACCGACAGATCCTGAAGCACAAGGAAAAATCGGTGAGCCGCCAACACGGACATTGAACATCACCATGAGAGTACGCGAGCTGCTAACCCCGGAGCGCACCCGTTTTCAGGTTCCGGGTGTCAGCAAGAAAAGGCTGCTGGATCAGGCCGCGCAGATGGCTGCGGCAACCTGCAAGGACCTATCTGAACAGCAGATTTTTGATGCGCTGGTGGCTCGCGAACGGCTCGGCAGCACCGGCATCGGGGAAGGCATTGCCATTCCCCATTGCCGGCTTGCCAGCTGTCAGGCGCCTACCGGGCTGTTGCTGCAGCTTGAGGAGCCAATTGATTTCGAAAGCATCGACAGCAAACCGGTGGATCTGGTGTTTGTCCTGCTGGTGCCTGAAAACAATCCCGAACAACATCTGAAAACCCTGAGCCATCTGGCCGCCCTGTTCAACGAGGCCGGCTTCCGCCAAAAGCTGCGTGATGCCCGCTCCGCCGAGGAGCTGTTCAAGCGTGCCACCAGCTCGGAAGAAGAACTGCAGCTCGCCTCATGAAACTGGTCATCCTCAGTGGCCGTTCCGGCTCCGGTAAAACCACCGCACTTCAGGCGCTGGAAGACCTTGGTCATTACTGCGTCGACAATCTTCCGCTCGGCCTGCTACCGACATTGGCAGACCAGCTGCAACGGGAAGAGCACCACCTCGACCGCATCGCCGTCGGCGTTGACGCCCGCAACCTGCCGCATCAGCTGAAAGACTTTCCCGACATCCTTGAGCAGGTCAAGGCCCTGAATTTGGCCAGCGAAGTGGTGTTTCTGGACGCGGATGATGACACCCTGCTAAAGCGCTTTTCCTCAACCCGGCGCAAGCATCCGCTCAGCAACGACAACCTGTCGCTGGTGGAAGCGATCGACCGCGAAGCAGAAATGCTCGGCAGTATCCGCGCGCTGGCCAATCTGGTGATCGACACCAGTCATCTGGATGTGCATACCCTGCGCGACATGATCCGTGACCGGGTGGCCAGGCGCCGGGAAAAGCTGTCACTGTTGATTGAATCATTCGCCTACAAGCGTGGTGTGCCGCACGACGCCGACCTGGTATTTGATGTGCGGGTTCTGCCTAACCCCTACTGGCACACCGAATTGCGCCCGCTCACCGGCCGTGACGATGCGGTGCGGCGTTATCTCGATCAACAGACCGAGAGCGCGCAGATGCTTGATGACATCAGCCATTTTCTTAACGACTGGCTGCCGCGCTACGAAAAAAATGATCGCACTTACATGACCGTGGCAATCGGTTGTACCGGTGGCCAGCACCGCTCGGTGTATATGGTCGAAGCGCTGGTGCAACGCCTCAGTAACGCAGGGATGGAAGTGCAATGTCGGCATCTGGAACTGAACCGCTAATGGCCCGGACGGAACTGACCGTGATCAACCGGCTTGGCCTGCACGCCCGTGCCGCCGCCAAGGTAGTTGCCGTTGCCAGCCGTCACGATGCCAGCATCAAAGTACGCAAGGACGGCCGCGAAGTAGACGCCCGCAACATCATGGCGCTGCTGATGCTGGCGGCAGCCAGGGGTAGCGTGGTGGAAGTAGAGGCCAGTGGCCCGCAGGCGGACGAAGCACTGGCCGAAATCAGCGAGCTGTTCGCCCGCCGTTTTGACGAGGAAGACTGATCAACCGGCACCGGCAACGCGAATATTGCCAACCAGTAACGAGCCACAGTGAATATTGCCGCGATCATCGATATCCGTACCGGCACCCTGCACTGCGGCAAAGATCTCGCGCAGATGGCCGGCAATAGTGAACTCTTCCAGTGGCGCGGTGACCTCGCCATTCTCGACCATAAAGCCGGCCGCGCCGCGACTGTAATCGCCGCTGACGATATTCACGCCCGGCCCCATCACTTCGGTAATCAGAATGCCCCGGCCCATTTTTTTCAGGAGCGCTGGCAGGTCCTCGCCGCTGTGGTCGATGACAAGGTTATGCGGGCCACCGCCGTTGCCGGTCGGTGCCAGCTGCAGCCGGCGCGCCGCATACAATCCCAGCGCATAACCCTTAAGCACCCCGTCACCAACAAAATCCTGCGCCCGAGTCGGCAGGCCGTCCGAATCCCAGGCCGCCGAGCCGGTCATGCCGGGCAGGTGCGGCTGTTCATGAATGCGCACCCAGGACGGAAACAGGGCGTCGCCGAGCGCATCTTGCAGAAATGAGGAATTGCGGTACAGGGCGCCGCCGCTGATCGCCGAGGCAAAATGACCAAGCAGGGAGGCCGCAGTGCGCGGCGAGAACAACACCGGCATATCGCCGGTGGCCGGGCGGCTGGCGCCGAGCCGTGCCAGAGTTCTGCGTCTGGCTTCATCACCAATGGCTTCCGCACTTTGCAGGCGGGCCGCATCGCGACGACTGTCATACCAGTAATCGCGCTGCATGGCGCCATCCTGCTCGGCCACCAGTACGCAGGAGCGGCTGTGATGACTCGACGGGTAACCGGCCATAAAGCCGCGCGAGGTGGCATAGACCCGCAGTCCGCTGCCACTGCTCAGGGATGCCCCTTCGGAATTGACGATACGCGGATCATTGCGTCCGGCCCGCTCACAGGCACGGGCCTGCTCAATGGCCTCGGCCGGTGACAACGGCCAGGGGTGATACAGATCAAGATCCGGAAACTCGCGGGCCAGCTGGCTTTCGTCGGCCAGCCCGGCACAGGGGTCGGCGCCGGTGTGGCGGGCAATGGCGCAGGCCGCCGCCACAGTGGCGCGAATGCTGTCGTCGGAATCGTCGCTGCTGCTGGCGGTACCCTTCTGCTGGCCGATGTACACGGTGACCGAGATACCACGGTCGCGATGGAATTCCAGCGTCTCGACCTCGTCCATGCGCACTGACACCGACAGGCCCTGACTGACACTGATGCCGACCTCGGCGTCACTGGCACCGGCCTTTTTTGCCTCCTCCAGCACCCGACTGGCACGTTCCTGCAGATTTTGCAGCGCGCCCGGATCGAGCGGGCGCTGTACAATGTCACGATCAGTCATCAAAACCTCAGGGCGGGAGTCACGGTGGAGCAGTATAGCGACGACGAATTGCCGAGCAAAACCGCTCTCAAGAAGGAAATGGAACAGCTGCAGGAGTATGGCCTGCAACTGATGGCACTGAAACCCCACGACCTCGCCCGGCTGCCACTGGACGGTGAGCTGCTGCGTGCCATAGAGGAATCACGCCGGATCACTGCCCACGAGGCGCGTCGTCGCCATGCCCAGTATGTCGGCAAGCTGATGCGCGACGAGCAAAGCCAGCGGGTAATTCCGGCACTGATAGAAATGAAGAATCCGCAACGCCAGCGCTGGCTGCTGGACTGGCAGGAGCGTCTGGTTGAGCTGCCGGATACCAGAGCGGTAGATGCCCTGATCGATGAAATGATGGCGCGCTACAGCAAAACGGACCGGCAGATGCTGCGTAACCTGTGCCGCAATGTGCTCGGCGCCCGAGTCGATCGCGACGCGGAGCAGGCGGCCCAGGAAAAATATCGCCGCGAACGGAAAAAACTGTCCGGATACCTGAATGATCTGGAGCGCACTTGCCTGATGTAATGTCTGCGTAGGAGCGGCTGATCAGCCGCGAAAATCGATCGCCCTCGATCGAGGACTCCTGCAACATTAGCCCTCCCCTGCAATCAGGCGGTGCCGCCCACCGTCAGTGCGTCCACCCGCAGCGTCGGCTGGCCGACACCGACCGGCACCGATTGGCCATCCTTGCCGCACACGCCGACGCCGCTATCCAGCGCCAGATTATTACCGACCATGCTGATCTTCTGCATCACTTCAGCGCCGCTGCCAATCAGCGTGGCGCCTTTCACCGGCGCGACAATTTTTCCCTTTTCAACCAGGTAGGCTTCGCTGGTGGAAAACACGAAACGCCCGGAGGTGATATCGACCGAGCCACCGCCCATGTTGACCGCATAAATACCGCGATCCAGCGAGGCAATGATTTCCGCCGGATCATGTTTGCCGGCCAGCATATAGGTGTTGGTCATGCGTGGCATCGGCAGGTGCGCGTAGGATTCGCGCCGGCCGTTGCCGGTAGGTGCCACCCCCATCAACCGTGCATTCATCTTGTCCTGCATGTAACCGACCAGCTTGCCATTTTCGATCAGCGTGGTGCAGCCGGTCGGCGTGCCTTCATCATCAATATTCAGTGAGCCGCGCCGCTCCGGCAGGGTGCCGTCGTCCACCACCGTACACACCGATGAGGCCACCTGTTCGCCCATACGTTTGGCGAACATCGAGGTACCTTTGCGATTGAAGTCGCCTTCAAGACCATGACCAACGGCTTCATGCAACAACACGCCGGGCCAGCCCGGGCCGAGCACCACCGGCATGCTGCCGGCCGGCGCGGCAATCGCCTCCAGATTCACCAGCGCCTGACGCACCGCATCGCGGACCCATTCTTCGGCGCGACCGGACTGCGCCAGCCAGTCAAAGCCGAGACGGCCACCGCCGCCAGCACTGCCACGTTCACGCCGGCCATTGCGCGAAGCAATCACCGACACATTAAGTCGCACCAGTGGCCGCACATCCGCCGCCAGCGTGCCGTCGCTGGCTGCCACCAATATGCTGTCGTGCACAGCGCTGAGACTGACCGTGACTTCGCTGACCGCCGAATCAATTGATCGCGCCAGCTGATCAAGTTGCTGCAGAAAGCTGACCTTGCGCGCCGACTCCCATTGGGTGATCGGATTATGTCCGTGGTACAGGGCACCATGATGACTGGCGCCAAGGCGCAGGCGTTTGCCGTCGGCGCCCTGCCGGACAATGGCACGGGCGGCGCCCATGGCATCGCGCAGACTCGGCGCGGACAGATCATCGCTGTAGGCAAAGCCGGTCTTGTCGCCGCTGACTACCCGGGCGCCGACGCCATGTTCCAGATTGTAGGAGGCTTCGCGGACAATGCCGTTTTCCAGCGCCCATGACTCATGTTCGCTGTGCTGGAAATACAGGTCGGCATAGTCGACACCGGGGCCACTGATATCGCCGAGCAATGTAGCGAGCAGGTCGGTGTCGAGGCCGGCCGGGTGCAGCAGGGTCTGGCTGGCAATGTTCAGTCGATCCGGAGTAAGCAAATCAGAGTTCACGTAAATCATCCCCAAGGCTGACTTGAAGTCGCTGGTGATCGTGGACCGGCAAACGCCGGCGAATATCGTGCAGTATGTCCATGTTCAATTCAGTCATCAGTACGCCGCTGTCCGCACCGAGGCTGTTTACTATCTGACCCCATGGGTCTACCAGCATGCTGTGACCATAGCTCTGCCGCGTTGCGCTGTGCCAACCACACTGATTCACGCCAAGCACATAGCAACCGTTTTCCACCGCCCGCGCTCGCAGCAGTAACTCCCAGTGTGCGCGGCCGGTGGTTTCGGTAAATGCACTCGGATAGACGAGCAACTCGGCGCCACGATCGCGCAGGCGCTGGGCAAGGCGCGGAAAGCGCAGGTCATAACAGATCATCAGGCCTGTACTGATGCCATTGATGTTCGTCAGTACCACTGCATCGCCCGGCTCAAACCGGGTCGATTCAGTATAGCGACCGTGGGCGTCATCGACGTCAACGTCAAACAGATGCAACTTGTCATAGCGGGCAGCTTGCTGCCCCTGGGGAGAAAACACCAGTTGCGCAGCCCGCACCCGTGGCGCCGGCACGGCACTGCCATCAATACGGGTGGCCAACGGCACACTGCCGGCGATCAGCCAGACACCCAGCCTTTGTGCCGTATCCGCCAACCAGCCGAGTAATTCGTCACCGTGCTGCTCGGCCATGGCGCGGTAATCGCCGCCCTGACTGAAAACATTTTCCGGCAGCACCAGCACGTCCGGCGCCATAAATCCGACCTGATCAAGCAGGCTTTCAAGACTGGCAAGGTTGCTGCGCCAGTCGGCCACTGCACAATACTGGATGCCGGCAATTTTCATTCGCCGCGCCTGCGCTCAAACATGCCCTGCGCTTCCTCTACTTTCGGTTCATCCCAGCTACCGGTAACGCGGTAGCCCAGCGAGGTCATTTTTTCCAACCGGTCGCCCCACAATCGCTCCACCACGAAAATGCCGGCACAGGCAGCCGGGCCGGCAAGGCAACCGACATAAAGATTGGAAGAAACAGGCAGGGTCACTTCCATGTAGTGATCCAGCGTTTCCGCTTCGATGTCCGTTTCACCGCGCAGACGCAGCTCCGCCGAAGGCGATTTGATCTGCAGGTTGCTGGTGGCGACCAGGCTGCGATCAATGTTGAAATCGCCACTGATTTCCTCGAAAGACAACCCCTTCTTGTACAGGTCGGTAAAATCCAGACGCAAACGGCGGCTGACCGTCGCCAGGTTGAAAACACCAAGCACGCGCAGCGCCGAGGTTTTTGAATCGGTTTTCGGAAACCGCCCCGGACCAATCGCCACCGAGGCCTGTCCCTGCAGGGTCAGGTAGCTCATGTCGGTGGGCAGGCCCGACCAGTGGACATCGAGCACGGCACGGGCGTCGTCGCTTTCGATAAAGGGCTCAAGCTCCCACTGGCGCAGGCTACGAGCCAGATTCTTGCTGTCGAGGCTGCCAATAAACTGACTGCGGCTTTGCTTGTCGTCCGTGGTCCAGAGCAGCCGGCCGCGAATCGCAGTGCTGCGCCAGAATGCATCAAGCTCTTCCAGCGCAATGCCCTTGCTGACCGGGCGCAAGGCAAATTGCCAACGCCCCATGTCCTGTTCATCCAGCACCATTGAATCGATCTTCACATCCATGACCGGCAGGGAAAGCGGCGACAGATCGTCGGATGACGATGACGGCCCGCTGACCAGCACAGCCCGGTCTGCCACCAGCACCATCGGCGTGTCGCCGCGCTGACGATAGCCGTCCGGGACTTCCAGTGTGCCGGCCAGTGTCGGCGCTTCGACCGCCACACGCCAGCCACCATCCTGTGGTTGCCCGGACACCTGAACATCGGTCACCGGAAAGCCGAACAGGTCCAGACGACCAATATCCAGATTGACTGTCGGCCAGTCCCCGCCGCCACCCGAATCGCTGCCGAGCACATCGGCCCAATCCGCCAGCACCAGCGATGGCAGCGTGCCTTCGACGGTCAGGCCGTCCCGATCCGGTCGCAGCGCGGCGCCACCACCGAGACGGATTCGGCCAGCCTGCAGTTCACCGTCATCCAGCAGCACCCTGGCAGCCAGCCATTTCTGGTAGCGCACCGCCAGATCTGTGCCCGCCTCGCTAGCAGTCAGCTCGATTCGCAAGGGCGCGGCCTTACCGGCCGCCTTATCCAGCGGCGCAGGCAGATTTACCACCAGCTGTTCCAGCGCCGACTCTGCCCGCAAACTCACATCGCCAGCCCGCCGCCAGGGCAGCGCCAGCTCACCGACATAATTGAACGCACCACTGGCCGGCTTCAGCCAATCCAGTTGCAACCAGTTACGCACCGTCTTCATATTGGTGCTGCCCTGCCAGTTGACCCGGGTGACCCCGGCACTGGTGGTAACGCTGCCGGTCACCGGTTGATCAAGCAGGCGGGCGCTGAACGCCGGCAGGGTCATACCCTGATTCAGATCGAAGGAGAATTCACTGGTCAGGTCAGTCAGTGCCAGACGGCGCGCTTCAGAATCGGCGGCGGCACCGGCGATCTGCCCGCGCGCCAGCACCAGTGCACCGTCCTGCTCTGCGGCAAGCGGCCAGTGCAGCAGGATATGGCCCTGATATTCGCCGGCGGTAATCTGCCATTCGTTCAGCTCGGCCGGCATCTGCGCCGCCAGCGGCGTATCCTGCAACAGGGTGCCGATACTTTGCGCAGGGCCACTGAGCTGGCCGGAGACAATCAGCCGCGGCGCTTCGTCATCCTGGCGCGACGGAATGTCGACAGTGCCGGCGCGCAGGGTCGAACCCATCAACCCGGCGCTGACATCCCGGCCGCTGATATGCCGACCATCGACCAACACTGACGCGCTGACATTGGTAAGCAGCGGCCATTCGGGCAAGAATCTCAGGGTCAGGTCATCGCCGACGTACAGCATCTGCAGGGTGCGGTCCTGCTGCCGGGCCGGATCAATTGTCACCGGCCCCTCGTACAGAAACAGGCCAAGATCGACCATGCCGCCAACGAACGCATTGTCAAGCCAGTCGGCCGCCGCCGCAGACAGCCTGGCACGCGGTATATAGTTGGCCGCGCCCTGCACCTTGCCCTCGGTCAGGGCGGCGACCAGTGTCAACTCCGGGGGCTGTTCACGACGCCAGCGCAGGCCGGCCAGCAGCCGCGCCTTGGCATCCGGATTTCTGACGCTCAGCCACCCGGTATGCACCTCAAGCAGGTCGCCGTGGTAGCGCCAGCGGAACGCCCCGTCCAGCGCACCGGACAACGGCTGTCGAAACTGTGCCGGCATATCCAGGGTCAGTGCCGGACTGTCAAGACGGCCAAAGCCGCCCTCGGCACCACCATTGAACCAGCCACTCAGACCACTGACGCCAGGCTGGCGATTTTCAGCGCGCAGGGAGACATTCTCGAATCGGGTCGATACGGTGCCAAGGCTGCGCTCAACTCCACGCAATGACAGACGCTGCAACATGCCGGTTGGTTGCAGGGCTTCCAGCCGGGCGCTAAGCGACAACCACTGGTCGTCATCACGCCAGGGCATGCGCAGCAGCAGGCCAGTGAAAGGCGCCAGATCGACATCATGGAACGCCACCTGCCAGTCTTTCCTGGCCTGCATGTTCCAGCCCAGTGTCACCGCGCCCGGTTGCCAACTGCCGTGCCGGTCGGCCAGCACCATGCGGCCCACTTCAAGCTGGTAGCCCGCATTGACGGATTCAAGCAAGGCATCAGCTTCCAGCCGGGTAAATGACCAGGGCCGGGCAAAAGGACCGCCACTGAGGGTCAGGCCATCAAGACGAGTGCGCAGGGCACCCCGACGAATAGCGCCGCGACGAATGTCGAGCCAGCCTTTTACTGCGCCAGTCAGTTGTTCCGGCTGCAGATCAAACGGCCAGTGCGGCAACAGCCAGGGTTCCACCCCGTTGAGCTCAACACTGACGTAGCCGCGGGCATTGATTTGATTGCGATGATAGGCGTCGCCGCGCAGATCAAGGCGTATATCCAGATCAATCTCGTCGGCAGCAGTATGCGCCACCAGCGCCAGACGATGGCGCTCACCGGAACTCAGCATCGCCATGCTGATATTGGCGACCTCGAGCTCCGGCAACCCGGTCATCACCAGGGTGCCATGAACCTTTTCAATCTGGATTCGCTTCTGCCGATACAGAATCTCGAGCAGGCTCTCAAGCGGTGGTCTGGTTGATACCGTCTGACTGCCAAGCCCTTCAATGCCATCCAGATTGACATTGCCATGCTCATCAACATTGATCCGCACTTCGATACCGCGGATCAGTAATGACCTTGCCCGCAGGGTCCGCTGCAGCAGACTGGGCAGCACATCCACGGTGAGCTCTACCCGCTCCAGCGTCAGGCCCGGTCGGGCCGGATCAATGCCAGGCAGGCGAACATCCTCGAAAACAAACACCGGGCTGAGACCGGACATATGCCCGGACAGCTGACCAATTTCCAGCGGCGTCTGGATGCGCGCTTCAACCAGCGCCTCCAGATCGCCACGCCAGGCCGGCAGCATGGTCAGCAACTGCCTGGCCAGTACCACCCAGATCGCCAGCAACAGTACGCCGCCGGCAGCAAACCACCAGAGGCGTTGCCGCAGCCAGTCCGCCGAATGGCGGCGCCAACTGATAATCCGAACCGGTTTCACTGGTGCTGGTTACCTCGCTTGCCAAATACTGACGCCGGCCTGCCGCAGCAGCCGGCCGGTTTCCGCCAGCGGCAACCCGACCACGCCGCTGTAGCTTCCGGAAATCTTTTCAACAAACACCGCCGCGAAACCCTGCACAGCATAGCTGCCGGCTTTGTCCATAGGCTCGCCGCTTGCCACGTAGCGATCAATATCTGCTGCTGACAGGTTAGCAAAACGTACCAGCGTGTCGCTGACATCCGCATGTTCACCTTCCGCAGTGATCAGTGTGACCGCGGACAGCACCCGGTGTTCTCGACCAGACAGGTCCGCCAGCATGGCGCGGGCCTCGGCCTGATCAGACGGCTTGCCAAGAATGCGCTCTCCCAGCACCACGGCGGTATCGGCACCGAGCACCGCCGCCTGAGAGTGCTGCCCTGCGGGTAATCTGGCCCAACCCACCCTGGCTTTGGCGGCGGCCAGCCGGGTGACATAAGCAAGCGGCGTCTCCCCCGCCAGCGGCTGCTCGTCAATCTCAGGCGCTGGCAACAGGCTCGCATGGACACCGATGGATGCCAGTAACCGGGCACGACGTGGAGAAGCAGAGGCAAGCCAGAGCCGGCGCACGTCAGCGCACCAGAAAACGCTGCCGGACTCCGCGCAGCAAGGTATACACCGGTCGCCACAGCAACGCGCTGGCGAGCGCAGCGAGCTGCATCAGCAGCGGGCTGTAATGAGCCCGGCCGGCAGCGTCCTGAACCAGATAGGACACCATCACTGACACCCCGGTCAGCAGGAAAACCACCAGACTCTGCTGCAGCGGTGGAAATACCCTGAGCCGCTTGTATGTAGCCTGGGCCAGCCAGGCCACTACAGCGAAAGCCAGAGCATGCTGACCAAGTACCGCGCCGACCAGAACGTCCTGAAACAGTCCGACGAAAAACCCCCAGAACACTCCGATCCGGTAGGGCAGTGCTACAACCCAGTAGATCAGCACCAGCACCAGCCACTCCGGCCGGAACAGGCTGATTTTGTCCGGCCAGGGCAACATCGATACCCAGGCCGCCACCGCCATCGTCAGCAGAATGATGCCGGTGCCGGCCGGCTTCAGGTCACGGGCCATCGGCATCACTCCCCGATTCGGTCCCTGCCTGACGCCCTTCCACCAGCAACACATGGCTGGCGCGATCAATCCAGGCCGCCGGCCTTGCTTCCACCGTGACGAACGGCTGGCCGGGCTCATGGGTAATGGCGGTCACCGTAGCAGCCGGGTATCCGGCCGGATAGCGCCGGCCGAGACCGGTGCTGACCAGCAGATCGCCTTCAGTAATATCAGCACTTTCCGGCACATACAGAAGCCGCAGTCGGTCCGGGTGACCGGTGCCGGCAAGAATGGAGCGCACGCCGCTGCGATTAACCTTGACGGACAGGGCATGGGTCGCATCGGTAATCAGGAGCACGCGCGAGGTGTAAGGACCCACTTCCGCCAGCTGGCCAATCAAACCGTGCGCATCCAGCACCGCCTGGCCCTTGAACAGGCCAGCCCCGGCGCCCTTGTTGATGATGATCTCATGGCGGTTGGGATCCTGCTCGACACCGATAATCTCCGCCACCAGCACCCGGGCATCGAGACTGGCAGAGGAGTTCAGCAGCTCACGCAAGCGGACATTTTCCGCCTCCAGCACAGCCAGACGCTGGGAACGCTGCTCCAGCACCAACAGTTGTCGCTGCAGCCGTTCATTGTCTTCACGCAGCTCGCCTCGGGAGCGGGTCTGACTCTGCAGCCCGGACAGCAAACTGCCCGGAAGGTCGGCCAGATAATGGACCGCTCCGGTCAGATAACTGATCGGGTAGCGCACGGAATCACCCCAGGGGCTGCGCTGGTCAAGCAGGATCAGCAGCGTCGACAATACGATCGCCGCCAGCAGGCGGTAACCGGAATGGCCACTGTTGTCAGAGAACAGACCGGCGATGACAGGCCTCCGCAGACGCCGGGCGGGCGCCCGGTCAGATACTGGTAATCAGGTCGAGACCACGGGTATCCATGATCTCCAGCGCCTTGCCGCCGCCACGGGCGACGCAGGTCAGCGGGTCATCAGCCACAATCACCGACAGACCGGTTTCCTCGGACAACAGCTTGTCGATGTCACGCAGCAGGGCGCCACCACCGGTCAGCACCATGCCACTGTCAGCGATATCCGAGGCCAGCTCCGGCGGCGACGCTTCAAGGGCGTTTTTCACGCCATTGACGATGGCGGTCAGAGGCTCACGCAGAGCCTCGAGAATTTCCTCGCTGTTCAGGGTGAACTGGCGCGGCACCCCTTCGGCAAGATTGCGCCCACGCACGTCGATCTCCAGCAGCTCGCCGCCCGGAAAGGCGCAGCCGATTTCCTGCTTGATGCGCTCGGCGGTGGATTCACCGATCAGGCTGCCATATTCCTTGCGAACAAAGGAGACGATGGCTTCATCAAACTTGTCACCGCCGATACGCAGGGACTGGGAGTAGACGATGCCGTTCAGGGAGATAATGGCAATCTCGGTGGTACCACCGCCGATATCCACCACCATGGAACCACGCGCCTCTTCCACCGGCAGGCCGGCACCGATGGCTGCTGCCATCGGCTCTTCAATCAGATACACCTCACGGGCCCCGGCGCCGTAGGCGGAATCAAGAATCGCCTTGCGCTCAACCTGGGTCGACTGGCACGGCACACAGACCAGCACCCTTGGTGCCGGCGGGAAAAAGCCGGTTTCATGCACTTTCTTGATGAAATACTGCAGCATTTTCTCGGTCACTTCGAAGTCGGCGATAACGCCATCCTTCATCGGCCGGATCGCGGTGATGTTGCCCGGGGTACGGCCGAGCATACGCTTGGCCTCGGTGCCGACGGCGGCGACGCTCTTCTGCGCACCCTGGTGACGGATCGCCACCACCGACGGCTCATCCAGAACAATGCCGCGACCACGGACATAAATAAGGGTATTGGCAGTACCAAGGTCGATAGACAGATCGGTGGAGAACATCCCGCGGATGCGCTTGAAGAAGGACATGACTGGGCAGATTCCTGAATTTTTCCGGCGAAAGACGGGGGGGCCCGCCACAATCGGGCAACTCTAGCAACGGCATGGGGTTTCGGCAAGCAAGCTGCGGGCCAAGGGGTGCCGGCCAGATCACAGATATGGTAGTTTTGCCGCCTTTCCCGACCCTGCCGGAGACCTTCCGATGGCAATCGACCAGGACACCGTACTGAAGGTGGCCCATCTGGCCCGCCTGCATGTCAGCAGCGAGCAGAGCGCCGCCCTTGCCGGCCGCCTCAGCGACATTCTCAATATGGTCGACGAGCTGGCCAGCGCCGATGTGGACCAGATCGCGCCGCTGGCGCACCCGCTTGATGTCAGCCAACCGCTGCGGGCCGACGTCGCCGAGCCGGCCGATCTGCGTGATCGGGTGCTGCCTCTGGCCGCGGCCAGCGAAGGCGGCTGCTTCCTTGTGCCCCGGGTGATCGAATGAGCCTGCATCAACATACCCTGACCGAACTCAAGGCCCTGCTTGATGGTGGCGATATTTCGTCGCGCGAGCTGACCGATTATTTTCTTGCCCGCATCGAGCGCTTCGATGGCGAGCTGAACAGCTTTGTCACCGTCACCGCCGAACAGGCCCGCAGCGAAGCCGATACTGCCGACGCCCTGCGCAGCAAAGGCGAGATCGGTTTGTTGAATGGCCTGCCAATCGCGCATAAAGATATTTTCTGCACCCGCGGTGTTCGCACCTCCTGCGGCTCGCGCATGCTGGATAATTTTATTTCCCCCTATGACGCCACCGTAGTGGAAAAAATGCGTTCTGCCGGCGCCGTCATGCTCGGCAAAACCAATATGGACGAGTTCGCCATGGGCTCGTCGAACGAAACCAGTTTTTATGGCCCGGTAAAAAATCCCTGGGATTTGTCCCGCGTTCCGGGTGGTTCGTCCGGCGGCTCGGCCGCTGCGGTGGCTGCACGCCTCGCACCTGCCGCCACCGGCACGGATACCGGCGGTTCGATTCGGCAGCCAGCTGCATTAACCGGCATTACCGGATTAAAGCCAACCTACGGCACGGTATCGCGCTGGGGCATGATCGCCTTTGCTTCAAGCCTTGATCAGGCCGGGCCGATGGCGCAAAGCGCTGCCGATTGCGCGCTGCTTTTGCAATCCATGGTCGGTCATGACGACAAGGATTCCACCAGCCTGAACCGGCCGACGGATAATTATCTGGCCGATCTCGACAAACCGCTGGCCGGCCTGACTGTCGGCTTGCCGGAAGAGTTTTTCCCGGCATCACTGGATGGCCGCATTGCCGAACTGACCCGCGAAACCGCGCGCGAACTGGAGCGTCAGGGCGCCAGAGTGGTCAGCGTGTCGCTGCCGAGTGTAAAACTTTCCGTGCCGGCCTATTACGTCATTGCACCAGCGGAAGCCTCATCAAACCTGTCTCGTTTTGATGGCGTTCGCTACGGCTATCGCTGTCAGGACCCGGTTGATCTGATGGATCTGTACAAGCGCTCGCGCAGTGAAGGCTTCGGTGACGAAGTGCAGCGCCGCATTCTGGTGGGCACCTATGCACTGTCACACGGTTATTACGATGCCTACTACTTGCGTGCGCAGAAAGTACGCCGCCTGATCAGCGATGATTTTGCTCGCGCCTTTGAAAAAGCCGATGTCATTCTTGGCCCGACCTCGCCGGAAGTGGCTTTCCCGTTGGGCGCGAAAAAAGATGATCCGGTCACCATGTACATGGCGGACGTCTTTACCATCGCCGTGAATCTGGCCGGCTTGCCGGCGCTGTCGATGCCAGCCGGCATGATCGATGGCCTGCCAGCCGGCGTGCAGCTGGTCGGCAACTATTTCCGCGAAGACCAGATCCTGAATGTAGCCAATCGCTACCAGCAGGCCACCGACTGGCATCGTCAGGCTCCGGCCTTCGGAGGTGCGCAATGAGCGCCTGGGAAACCGTCATCGGCCTGGAAATTCACGTTCAGCTGGCCACCAGAAGCAAGATTTTCTCCGCCGCCAGCACCGCCTTTGGCGCCGAGCCGAACAGCCAGGCTTCGCTGGTCGATCTCGCCCTGCCCGGCACCCTGCCGGTGCTGAACCGCGAAGCGGTGAATATGGCAGTGAAGTTTGGTCTGGCGGTGGGCGCCGGGATCAACCGTCGCTCGGTGTTTGAGCGCAAAAATTATTTTTATCCGGATCTGCCCAAAGGCTACCAGACCACCCAGCTGGCCGAACCGATTGTCGGCGCCGGCAGCATGGAAGTGGTATTGGATGATGGCAGCCGCAAGACCGTGCGCATTCACCACGCCCATCTGGAAGAGGACGCCGGCAAATCGTTGCATGAAGACTTTCACGGTATGACCGGGATCGATCTGAACCGTGCCGGCACGCCACTGATCGAAGTAGTGACCGAACCGGATATGCGCAGCGCCGAGGAAGCAGTGGCCTTTGCCCGCGCCCTGCACAGTCTGGTCAGTGCCATTGGCATCTGTGACGGCGACATGTCACAGGGCTCGCTGCGCTTTGATGTCAATGTCTCGGTGCGTCGCAAGGGCGAGGAAAAACTCGGCACCCGCACTGAAACCAAAAACCTGAACTCGTTCCGCTTTATGGAAATGGCAATCCGGAAGGAAGTCGAACGACAGATCGACATTCTTGAAGATGGCGGCAGCATCACTCAGGAAACCCGCCTGTTTAACGGCGACACCGGCGTATCGCGGGCCATGCGCAGCAAGGAAGACGCCAACGATTACCGCTACTTCCCGTGCCCGGATCTGTTGCCGGTTATGCTCAGCGAAGAGCAGATCATCGAGCTGGAAAGCAGCTTGCCGGAACTGCCGGCGCAACGCCTTGTTCGTTTTGTCGAGCAGTTCGGTCTGTCCGATTACGATGCCCGCACTCTGTCATCCGATCTTGCCACCAGTGATTATTTTGAAGCGGTGGTGCAGTTGAGCGGCGATGCCAAACTGGCTGCCAACTGGATCATGGGCGAGCTGGCAGCGAAACTGAACGCCGAGGAAAGGACCATGTCCACCTGCCCGGTCTCTGCCGACCATCTGGCCGGGCTGATTGACCGCCTGAAGGACAACACCATCAGCTCGAAAATTGCCAAGCAGGTCTTTGAAGCCTGCTGGAACGGCGAAGGCAGCCCGGATCAGATTATCGAAGCGCGCGGCCTGAAGCAGGTTTCGGATAGCGGGGCCCTGCGGAAAATGGTCGATCAGATCATTGCCGACAACGCCGCCCAGACCGAAGCGTATCGCGCCGCCGACGAAGCCAAACGCAAGAAGATGTTTGGCTTCTTCGTCGGTCAGGCGATGAAGGCCTCGCAGGGCAAGGCCAACCCGCAACAGATTAATGAGCTGCTGCGGAAGGCACTGGAAGGCTGAGCAGCCGGAGCATGACCATGGAAACGCTGCGCGATCGGGTTACCGTTGAGTTTCGTCAGCACCTGGCGGTGGTCAGCCTGAGCCGCGAAAACAAGTACAACGGCCTTGATCTGGACATGATGTACGCCCTGATTGATGCCGGGCAACTGATTCGTCGCCAGCGTGATGTTCGCGCGGTCATTCTGCGCGGGAACGGCAAGGCATTCTGCGCCGGGCTCGATTTCGCCACGGTAATGCGCAAGCCGGCAGGCATTCTCCGCGCTTTTCTGCCCTGGCTACGCAAGGACAACCTGTTCCAGCGCATGTGCCTGATCTGGCGTGATCTGCCAGTGCCGGTGATTGCCGTGACTCAGGGTTACTGCTTCGGCGGTGGCATGCAGCTGGCACTGGCCTGTGATTTCCGTTTCAGCACCCCGGACTGCCAGTTTTCGATCATGGAAATTCAATGGGGCCTGATTCCGGACATGAGCGCGTCAGTGACCTTGCGCGAGCTGGTGGCCGCCGATGTCGCCATGGAGCTGACCATGACCGGCCGCAAGTTCGACGCCAGTGAAGGCAAATCCCTCGGCTTGATCAGCGCCGTTGCCGACGATCCTATGCAGGCCGCAGAAACGCTGGCGGCCTGCATAGCACAACGATCACCACATGCCGTCAGTGCGGCCAAACAACTGTTTCGCAGCACCCGGCAAAGCAGTGAGCGTGGAGCTCTGGCCAAGGAAAGAAGGCTGCAACTCGCGCTGCTGCTCGGCGGCAACCAGCGTGAAGCCATGCGCGCCAACGTTGAGAAACGCCCCCCGGTATTCCGGTCACGCTAGCCAATACCATCGCAACAGAATGTGATCTGCTGCTCCTGTGCCAACACCGGAACGCGACCTGGTCGTCTGTCCCGGTTGTGCCATTTCGGTCATACTCCTTGCCATTCTCCTGCCACGGAGCCTGATTACTGATGATATCGCTGTCCGAACCCTCTCCCGGTTTCTCTGCCCTGATGCGCCAGTACAAGCGGCTGGTGGATGAACTGCTAAGCCGTCTGGCCCTGCCCTCAGAACCGGTGTCGCTGAACTCCAGCAGCAACCTGCTCAGTAGCGGAATGGTCGCCGGCAAAACCTACCTGGTAAAAACGGGCATGGTCGGGGTCAAGTCCTTGGGCCGGCGTCTGTTCACCTGGGACGAAGGCGACCTGATTCTTCCCGACGCCGCGCCGGATGCGCCGGACAGCCTCGAATACATTACTGAAGCGCCGGTGATGCTGCAGTGTTATGACACGCTGACACTGGTCCGGGCGGCCCTGGCCGATGCCGAAAGCGCACGTTTGTGGACCCGCATGTTGATGACCCAGCAGTCCATTCTGGTGCGATTGCTGGCATCCCAGTCTGACACCGAAACCCAGACCACCCCGGGGTTTGCCTACTACCTGCCCGGTGACATTATTATCGAACAGGGCGACCGACCGGATTACGTTTTCAGCCTGTTTGAAGGCTCTGCCGACGTTATTGTCGACCATGTTGTGGTGGGCGAAGTCGGCGAAGGCGAAGTACTCGGAGCGCTGGCTGTGCTTACCCATTCACCGCGTTCGGCAACGGTGCGTGCCCGCACCCGCTGCTCCGTGGTCAAGGTGCCAAAAGATCAGTTCAAGAGCTTGATCCGCAGCAACCCGACTATGATTCACGGCTTGATGACAGACATGGCGAAGCAGATCAAAAAGCTGAACGACAAAGTCGTTCAGCTTTCCGGACAGGGCGTATCATAAAAACTTTGCGCCGGATCAGGCTGACCGGCGCAGTACAAACCAGACCAGAGCGCCGGCGCCACTGAAGGCAAAAAGCAGCAGCAACACAGTAACCCACAGCCCCCAACGGATCGACTTGCCTGATGGTTCAGCAGCCACGGCAGCCGGCTCAGCGGCAGGTGCGCGCGCTGCATCACGTACATCCTTGTCGGTAATGGCTTTCATCCCGGGATGGGTATCGTCCTCGCTGGGCGCCGAGACATCCACCTGCGGCACCGGCTGGCCCGTCCACTGACAGATGATTTCACGCCGCCGGCGGCGGAACTCGGCCGGTCCGATCACGGCATTGGCAAAAGACTCGGTCAACGCCAGCAGGTCCTGATTCAACTTGTCACCGGCTGCGTTCATGCGCCCCCCGCCTCGATGACAATCACCGACACGTTATCACGGGCTCCATTATGAACAGCCTGATCAATCAGCGACCGGGCTGAATCTGGAACCGACCCCTGCGCCAGGGTGGCGGCGATCGCCTCTTTCGACACTTCGTTGTAGAGGCCATCACTACACAGCAGGTAGCGGTCCCCGGGGCTGACATCAAACATCAGCACATCAACCACCAATGCCGCTGCCCCGCCAACAGCACGGGTAATCACATTGGCATTGGGGTGGGCATCCGCCTCGGCCTCACTCAATACGCCGGCATCGACCAGACGCTGAACCTGACTGTGATCACGGGACAAGGCTGCAAGCTTGCCATCACGCAAACGATAGAGGCGGGAGTCGCCTGCCCAGACACAGGCACCGTAGCCCTCGGCGCCGAGCATTGAGACCACCGTTGAACCCATCATCCGGCCGGAGTACTCCCGGCCGGCATGCTCACGCATGGTCTGGTTGACGGCGATCAGGGCATCTTCGACTGCATCAATAAAGAGGCTGAAATTATCCGGTCGCTGCACCGAGGCCAGTGCATCCACTACCATCTTGCTGGCAACGTCACCGGCCTCATGGCCACCCATGCCGTCAGCCACCGCCCACAGGGCAATGTCCGGCACGGCAACCACCGCATCTTCATTATGCTTGCGCTTCACACCTTGGTCAGTCAGAGCGCAATACTGCCAGTCCGCCACACATCCCCCGCGGGTTATTAGTCTTCTTCCCTGGCATGAGCCGGTGTGGCCAGCTCCGGGCAACGCAACAACCTTAGCGCACCCTTTGCAGCAGCACCACTCCCGCCAGCAGACAAATTGCCGCCGGCGCCAGGGCCGCCCACATTGGTGACACATCAAACACCAGACTCATATGGCCGAAGAACTGCTGGCCATAATGAAACAGCAACCCGGCGCCAATACCGGCCGTTAATCGCAGCCCCATGCTGACCTGCCGCAGAGGGCCAAAAATAAAGGTCACGGCAATCACCACCATGCCCAGGGTCGCCAGCGGCTGCGACAGCTTCTGCCAGAACGCCAGCAGATACTCGCCGGCATTAATACCCTGCTGACCGAGGTAGCTGGCGTAGTCATAGAGCTTGCTCAACGCCAAATGTTCCGGCTTGAGGATAATCACCGACAGCACCTCGGGGGTCAGTCCGATCAACCACTGCCCTGACTCTTCCCGCCAGGTTTCAACCTGTTGGTCCTGTAGCCGACTGCCGCGAATATCCTCCAGCGACCACTCATTGTTCTGGTAGATCGCCCGAGTGATGAACACGGTCTCCACCAGCTCCTGATCCTCATTGATTCGGTAGCGGGTAATGCCATGCAGAACACCGTTCGGCTCCACCGCGCTGATATGAATAAACTCATCCCCCTCCCGATGCCACAGACCGGAAAGACTCGACAGCGCTTCACCACCACTCTCCTGAAGCGAGCGGTTACTGCGGGCAATTTGCTCGGTATGGGGCACCACGTATTCGGAAACCATCAACCCGGCCAGCAGCAGCAGCAGCGCTGGCCGTAGCACCATCCAGGTAATACGCTCAGCCGACACACCCGCAGCACGCATTACCGTCAGCTCACCACTATTGGCCAGCAGCCCCAGTCCAGCCAGAGCACCGAGCAAAATGGCCAACGGCAGAAAATCGGAGATACGCCGGGGCAATGTGGTCAGGACAAACTGCAATGCCTGCAAAGCCTGATAATCGTTGCGCAACGACTCCAGCTCATAGACGAAGCTGAACAATCCATCCAGCAACATCAGTAAAGCCAGCATCAACAGTGCCGGGATCATCACTGCCCGCCAGAGATATTGGCGCAGGAGCGTCATGCGGACCTCCGCCGACGCCAGTCGTTCAGCCTCAGGGTGAGACGGTGTTCGTTCAGCAGCAACACCACCAGCAATAACACCACCATATGTATCCACACCATACTGTGATGCCAGCTCAGCTCGTCAAAGGGGGTTTTGGAAATCCTGCTGCGCATTACCAGTAGCAAGCCGACATAGAACAGATAGGTAATCAGCGCGGGAAACAGCCGATTAAAACGCCCCTGTCTGGGGCTGACCTTGGCCAGTGGCACCGCAGCGATCAGCATCATCGGCACCAGCAGTACCAGAGAGATGCGCCACTGCAGCTCCGCCCGGACATCCGCCCCCTGCATCCCCATCAGTTGCAACGTGGGCAGGCTGCGGACCTTGGGGGGGCGCGCCACCGAGCGTTCCTCACCAATCTTCACCATCGCCTCCTGAAACTCGACTCGACGGTAATCCGGGTCGCCCGGTGCGCCCTGGTACTGATGCCCTTGCTCCAGATGCAGATAGGTAATGCCATCCTGATCAACAATCCGGCCACGCCCGGCCAGCACCGTGACCAGCATGCCGGGGCCGTCCTCGCCCGCGTAACGGAAATCGGAGATAAAAATATTCTCCAGCGCCTCTTCTTCCCGATTCAACGACTCGGCATAGGCAGTGCGGGTGCCTGACTGGTCACCCCGGGAATGGAACCGCCCCGGCGTCAATAGCTCCAGAACAGACCGGCCACGTTGCTCTTCGAACAATCGCGCCACTTCAGTTTCACCATAGGGCGTAACATACAGACCAAACAGCCCGACCAGAAAAGTGGTCACAATCATTGGTACTGTCATGCCGCGAAGAATGCCGCTCTGACCAACCCCCCCTGAACCCAGCACCGCCATTTCACTGTCGGAATACATTCGCCCCAAAACCAGCAACACAGCGATAAATACACTGAGCGGCAGAATCAACTGGAGAAATTCCGGCAACCGGTACAGCATTACCAGAAACAGTACGTCCGCAGCAATTTCTCCGGTTGCAGCACTGGCGAGGTACTTGATAAAGCGGCCGCTGACCAGCACCATCATCAGCACGATGGTCACGACGAACGTGGTCGCCAATAGCTGCCGATTGATATACCGGTAAAGAATCAAAACCTGCCTCGCCCTGTCTCGGTGCCGGGCATTGTAACCCAGGAGTTCCCATGGAGTACGCCGTCAGTGGCAAGAACGCGTCTGCCCTGAAAACCGATTGCCTGATTCTGCCGCTGACTGACAAAGCCAGCCTGTTGCCTGCCGACCTGCCGGTGGAAACCGTCAACCAGATTCGGCAGCTCATAAAGGATGGTGACTTCAACGGCAAGCGCGGCCAGACACTACTGATTCACCAGCCTGCCGGGTTGCCTGCCAAACGACTGCTTATGCTGGGATGTGGTGAGTTGCCTATGTCGGCAACTGCCTTCCTCAAGCTGGTAAGCGGCGCAGTCCAGGCACTGAAGGCCACCGGCAGTCGCGCTATAGCCTGGCAGCTGAGCGAGGGCATGGTGCACGATCAGGACCTGATCTGGCAGGTACGCGAAGCAACCCGGGCCGTGGCCGATGCGCTTTACCAGTTTGACGAATGCCGAAGCAAACCCGCGCCGGGCAACGCGTTGCGCAGCATCACTTTTATTGGCGCTGGCAGCAAAGCGGCCTTGCAACAGGCTGTGCGAGAGGGCGAGGCCATCGCCGCCGGTGTCACCCTGTGCCGCGACCTGGGCAACCGGCCTCCGAACCTGTGCTTCCCGGCCTACCTGTCGGAGCAGGCACGGGAGCTGGCAAAGCAGTATCCGCAACTGAAAGTCTCGGTGATCTCCGAGCAGCAGGCGGAAAAGCTTGGCATGGGCGCATTCTGCGCCGTGGCCCGCGGCAGCGAGCGTGAAGGCCAGATCATCGTAATGGAGTACAAGGGCGCAAAAGGCGCGCCAGTCGCACTGGTCGGCAAGGGCATTACTTTCGACACCGGCGGCATTTCACTCAAGCCCGGCGCGGC
Source organism: Alcanivoracaceae bacterium (assembly GCA_040235405.1). Taxonomy (GTDB): domain Bacteria; phylum Pseudomonadota; class Gammaproteobacteria; order Pseudomonadales; family Alcanivoracaceae; genus PGZG01. Next base: position 5,153 of record JBECKT010000122.1, on the reverse strand, counting down.
CATGGATGAAATGAAATACGACATGGGCGGTGCCGCCAGTGTCTTTGGCACCGTCAAAACGGTCTGCGAGCTTGGCCTGCCGATTCATCTGGTTGCCGTGGTCGCGGCGGCCGAAAACATGCCGGACGGCAGGGCTTCACGTCCCGGCGATATCGTCACCACCCTGTCGGGACAAACCGTCGAGATCCTCAATACCGATGCCGAGGGACGGCTGGTACTGTGCGATGCACTGACCTGGGTGCAGCAGAAACACAAGCCACACACCATTATCGATATAGCCACACTAACCGGCGCCTGCGTGGTGGCATTGGGCAGCCATGCCCAGGCGGTGTTTGCCAACGATCATGAGCTGGCCAAGGCACTACTGGATGCTGGCGACGACACTGCCGATCGCGGCTGGCCAATGCCGTTATGGGACGATTATCAGGAACAGCTGGACAGCCCGTTCGCGGATATGGCCAATATCGGTGGCCCGAAAGCCGGGTCCGTCACCGCTGCCTGCTTCCTGTCACGGTTTACCAAAGAGGTGAAGTGGGCGCACCTTGATATTGCCGGCACTGCCTGGATCAGCGCCGGCAAGCAGAAAGGGGCGACCGGGCGGCCGGTGCCGCTGCTAACCCGCTACCTGATGAATCTGGCCGGCTAAGCCCGGCCGGACAGATTGACCGCCAGTGGAAATCCGGGCGCATTCGCGGCAACCTGTACGTATCTGTTCCCTTATGGCTGAAACGAGTGCCCGGCATGACCGATCGTAAACGTCCTGGCAAAACCCCGCCTAAAGCCCTGCTGGAGGAGCTGAGCTCAATCCATTCGTTGCTTGGAGAAGGGCATCAGGATGTCGACCACTCATCACTGCTGGATGACGATGTGCCACTGCTTGAGCCTGTCACGTCCACTGCAGGCGATGCTCACACGCAGAAATCCCTGTTCGATCCGCCGGCGAAGCCGGCATCGGGTACCGAACCACTGAAAAAAAGCCTCGCCCAACGGGAAAATCCGTTCCTGCCGAAAAAGTCTGCTGCACCACCCCCCGCCACCCCGAAAATCGAGCCAACCCGGCCGGCGCCACCCGGCGCTGTGGATAATGCCGCGCTACGAGCACTGGTCGATGAGGCGCTGGCGGAGTGGATGCCGAAGATCGAGCGCGACCTGCGCAACCGTCTGATGGAACTGCTGCGCAACAAATCCTGACCCACCGGCGGCCAGCAATTCGGCGGCTGCTTCGGTATAATCCCCGGCCTTGTGACAATCGCCACTCCGGGACTTTTCATGGACAAGACTTACCAACCTGACGCCATTGAACGGCGCTGGTACCAGCATTGGGAAAAAGCCGGCTATTTCGCCCCGCAGGGCGATGGCAAACCCTACTGCATCATGATCCCACCGCCGAACGTCACCGGCTCCCTGCATATGGGCCACGGTTTCAATAATGCGGTGATGGACACCCTGATCCGCTACCACCGTATGAAAGGCCAGCGCACCCTGTGGCAGATGGGCACAGATCATGCCGGCATCGCCACCCAGATGGTGGTAGAGCGCCAGCTGGCTGCTCAGGGTGAATCCCGCCACAGTCTCGGCCGGGAAAAATTTCTCGATAAAGTCTGGGAGTGGAAAGCCGAGTCGGGCGGCACCATCGGCCGGCAGTTGCGCCGCATCGGCTCGTCACTGGACTGGTCGCGGGAACGCTTCACCATGGACGAAGGCCTGTCGCGTGCAGTGCAGACTGCCTTTATCCGCCTGTTTGATGAAGGACTGATCTATCGCGGTCAGCGACTGGTTAACTGGGACCCGCAATTTCACACCGCCATTTCCGATCTCGAAGTGGAGAACCGTGAAGAAGCCGGCCACATGTGGCACTTCCGCTATCCGCTCAGCGATGGCTCGGGTCATCTGGTTGTCGCGACCACTCGACCGGAAACCATGCTCGGCGATACTGCTGTCGCGGTTCACCCGCAGGACCCGCGCTATCGCGACCTGATCGGCAAGACCATTCGCTTGCCGTTGGCGGACCGGGATATTCCCGTTATTGGCGACGACTATGTCGATCCGGATTTTGGCTCCGGCTGCGTCAAGATTACACCGGCCCACGATTTTAACGACTACGAAGTCGGCAAGCGCCACGACCTGCCGATGATCAACATCATGACCCGCGATGCGTCACTGAATGATCAGGTGCCAGCACCGTATCGCGGCCTTGATCGCTTTGTTGCCCGCAAGAAAGTGATTGATGATCTTGATGCGCTTGGCCTGCTGGAGAAAATTGACGACCACAAATTGATGGTACCGCGCGGCGATCGCTCCGGCGCCGTGATCGAACCCTATCTAACCGATCAGTGGTTTGTCCGCATTGCCCCATTGGCAGAACCGGCCATCAAGGCGGTTGAGAACGGCGATATCCAGTTTGTGCCCAAGCAGTACGAGAACATGTACTTTTCCTGGATGCGCGACATACAGGACTGGTGCATTTCCCGGCAGCTGTGGTGGGGGCATCGTATTCCGGCCTGGTATGACGATGCCGGCAATATCTATGTCGGTGAAAACGAAGCCGCAGTGCGCAAGAAGTATTCGCTGGATGATCGCACGCTGCATCAGGACGATGATGTCCTTGATACCTGGTTCAGCTCTGCCCTGTGGACCTTCTCGACTCTGGGCTGGCCGGATAACACTGAAGATCTGAAGCAGTTCCATCCCACTGATGTGCTGGTTACCGGCTTCGACATCATTTTCTTCTGGGTTGCCCGGATGATCATGATGACTCTGAAGTTCACCGGTCAGGTACCGTTCAAGACGGTTTATGTTCATGGCCTGGTGCGCGACGCCGAGGGCCAGAAAATGTCGAAGTCGAAGGGCAACGTACTTGACCCGCTCGACCTCATTGACGGCATTGATCTGGAGGCACTGGTCGAGAAACGCACCGGCGGACTGATGCAACCGCAGATGGCGCAGAAGATCGACAAGCGCACTCGCAAGGAATTTCCCGACGGCATCCAGAGCTATGGCACGGATGCACTGCGTTTCACCTTCCTGTCACTGGCATCAACCGGGCGGGATATCAAGTGGGACATGGGCCGCATAGAAGGCTACCGGAATTTCTGCAACAAGATCTGGAATGCCGCCCGATACGTGCTGATGAACACGGAAGGTCAGGACTGTGGCCTGAATGCGGCGGACGAAATCAAGCTGTCGCTGGCAGACCGCTGGATCATTTCTTCACTGCAGCGAGCCGAGCAGGATGTCATCGATGCACTGGACCAGTTCCGGTTCGATCAGGCGTCCTATGCCGCCTATGAATTTATCTGGAACGAGTACTGTGACTGGTACCTGGAGCTGTCGAAGCCTGTGCTCTACGGTGACGACTACAGCGAAGCGGAAAAGCGTGGCACACGCCGCACGCTGGTACGGGTGCTGGAGGCCATCCTGCGTCTCGCCCACCCCTTCATGCCATTTATTACCGAAGAGATATGGCAGCGCATTGCGCCGCTGGCGGGAGTAACGGGCGAAACCATTATGCTTGCGGCATTTCCGCAGCCGGAACAGAGCAAGATCGACGCCATCGCTGAAGCCGATGTTCACTGGCTCAAGGGTGTCATTACCGCAATCAGAAATATTCGTGGTGAGATGCGCATTCCGCCGGGCAAATCTTTGCCGCTGTACCTGCACAATGGTGATGAGCATGACCGTCGACGTCTTGATGAGAACCGTAACTTCCTTGCCAAAATGGCAAAGCTGGAGAATATCATCTGGCTTACTCAGGAGAAGTCCGCGCCACCTTCCGTCACACAGCTGGTCGGCCGAATGGAAATACTGGTGCCAATGGCCGGCCTGATCGACAAGACTGCAGAGCTGGACCGCCTCGGCAAGGAGATCCAGAAACTGAAGCAGGAAGTCGGCCGTGCCGAGCAGCGTCTGAAGAACCCGGGCTTTGCCGATCGCGCCCCTGCTGACGTGGTCTCCAGGGAGAAAGAAAAGCTGAACGAGTACCGCTCACAGCTGGCCAGACTTGAAGAGCAGGCCGAGAAAATAAAATACCTTTGACAGGGATGGATGATTCCGGGAGCGGATGCCAGACGAGCGGCGCAGCAGAAGCGCTCCCTAAAGCTGACTGCGCGGCGTCAGCTTTTGCCAGTCCGCCTGACCCGCCAGTATCGCTTCGGCAATGCCGGACATAACCTGTTTGTAATGGGTTACTGTGCCGGCAGAGCAGTCGGTGTGGTTTAACAGGTCCAGAGAATAACTCTCCAGCGTCCAGATCAGGGTCTGGTACACCAGCGTATCCAGCGTCCTGCCTGTCACCCGCTGCATCTCCGCCTGCATCACAGCAGCAACAGTTTCGTAGGCAGTGACACGGTGTGGCGCCAACACCGAATCCGCCCTGCGCGCCTCTTCCATCATCAGCCGAATGATCGGCCCGAGACTGAGGTGATAGTCAAAATAAATATTGCAGGTATTGCAGATCACCTCCGCCACAGAGCGCGACCTTTCTGCCTCTCGCCTGAAGCGCAGAATCATGTTCTCGACAGATATCTGGTAGATGCTTTCGAGGACATCATATTTGTTGCGGAAGTATTTATAGAAGGTCCTGCGAGAAATATTCGCAGCATCCAACAGATCCTGAACCGTGGTTCGATCAAGTCCCCGGCGGGAAAAAACAGGGATTGAGTGAATCAGAATTTCAGTACGGGCATGAAGCCTCCCGGCGGGCCCGTCATCGTGATGGGCACTCAGGACCCGGTTAATAATTTCCCGTATTGCCTCAAGCTCGTAAGGACCAGCCGATACCATGAGCGGACACCGTGTTTACCATTGCAGGAAGGTTACTCTGTGGCTGACTGGTAGTAAACACGACGTCCCCGGGCATTCGGATTGTGGCTGGTTTTTTCAGGTACAGGAGCGGAGTGCCCCTCCGGAAGGATTGAAAAGTTTGATTATCAATATAACGATAATTGAGAATAGCTATTATGGCGGACGGAATTAACGAAACATGCCCGAATAAAAAAAGGGCCGCCCTTTCGGGGCGACCCTTTTCTGTTTAAGTGCCTGACGATGACCTACTCTCACATGGCGAATGCCACACTACCATCGGCGATGCTTCGTTTCACTTCTGAGTTCGGGATGGGATCAGGTGGTTCCAAAGCTCTATGATCGTCAGGCAA
>JBECKT010000164.1:0-5651 GCA_040235405.1 Alcanivoracaceae bacterium | reverse complement strand
GTCCAGTGCTTGTTTTTGGCATTACCCCGAGGCTTCTGCAGGCTTGATTACTTTGGATCGCTTTTGTTTAGAGGAGATGTGCTTGTATAAGGAACTTTCCCTGAGGGAACATATTTTGATGCTTCCTCAAGGTGTAAATCTTGGTCGTCAAAGAAAATGTGTGGCTTAAAAGCCCTAAGGACCTTCGATTTCTCTAGCCCTCCGAGGAAGAAAACTTCGTCAACATAAACGCCCCAATGGCGTAGAGTTTTAATAACCCGCATTTCCGCAGGGGCATTCCGTGCGGTAACAATTGCTATCCGAACAGGTGAAAACTCAACGCTGAAGGGAAGCCTGTCCTGCAATCGAGAGAGCTTTTTTAGCAGCGTAGCATAGGGGCCCTCGGGTATTGGAATGTCTTGGTTTTGGTCCTCGTTCTGATGAAATCCACCTAGCCCCTCTGCTTTGTAGACAATTTCACTGCTGTCGTCAAAAAGGACGGCATCTCCATCGAATGCAATTCGTACTTGACCGCTTGGTATATCGGAAATACTTACTGGCGGTGTTTTAACTATTGCCGCGGCACAAACCTTTCCGTCGATAACTTTCTGCGCATCTTCAATGTTGGTGGTTAAAAACAAGTCCACATCATATGCATCAAGATAGTCGACAACAGATTCTCCACCGGTAAATGCGTGCCTGGAAATAGCCATTCGTCTCTCCCTAATATTCTGGAATACTCTAACTCCAGTCTCTGGGCTATTTCGGGACATGACCACAACTTCTATTAAAGGAGGCTCCCCTTCTGGTTGATATCTGTTCAGATCTAGTAGTGCTTTTACAAGAGGGATGCCGGTTCCGTCTTCCAGCATATCGTTTTCTCTCTTAAGCATGTACTCACGATACTGCTGGATGGCGGTATCTTTATCTTCAGCATATTTTGATCGAAACACGGAATCCGCTTCGCTTAGGTCAAATAGAGCAGTGGCAGTGATGCCAACAACAAGAGTATCCGAGAGATCAACTGGCATGGCTAATGCCTCTATGCGTTACAGATAGAAATGCTCTCAAAGGCTAGACCTCAATCGGCCACCTAGGCTCAAATGAGTTTCCTGTTTCTTCCACGGAGATAATGTTGGAGACCAGAAAATTCCTGATCTCGCCTTTGGCGATATCAAAGCAGAAAAACTTCTCCGTTCCTCCCGTGACTCGATAGCTGTAAGGTTCGGCTTCTCTAGTTTCGATGGATCCATCCGCCTCTCTGGCGGTGATTATGATTGTATGAAGATTGCGGCCCGCGGATGCGATTATATCCCTAATAGTCATAAAGCCTCCATGTGCTTAAGTTGCGAACGACCACTCAAGGCCCTTCAGATATGCCATCGCTTCTATACATGGCGTCAACATACCTTAGTGACATTTTCCGCTTAGCGAAGAGTAAAAAATCAAAACGCCTGCGGCTCAATATCCTTCAAATGCCGCGACACCGCGAGCCATGCGCCCATCAACCCGAGCACGCCGGCAAATACCGGCAAGGTCAGCAAGGTTTCCCAGCCCAGCCCGGTCAAACTGAACTCGCTGTTATACAGCGCGCTTAACCGGTTCACCGGCCCGGACAGCCACAGCAGGGTGGACTGCACCAGAATGACCGCAGCAAGGCCGCCGAACAGGCCGAACCAGAAGCCGGTATAAAGAAACGGCCGGCGGACAAAGCCGTCGGTGCCGCCAACGATTTTCACCACCACGATTTCCTCGCGGCGGCTTTCGATGGCCAGGCGAATGGAATTTACCACCACCAGAATGACTGCCAGTGCCAGTGCCAGCATCAACGCCGACACCACTCGCTCGCCAACAGCAAGCATGGCATGCAGGCGGCGCACCCATTCGATATCGAGCACGGCCTGATCGACATTCGGTTGATCGCCCAGCGAGACTTTCAGCTGGGTCAGTTCGTCCGCATCGCTGCTTGCCGGGTAGACAATAATCAGCGGTGGCAGCGGGTTGTCCGGCAGTGCATCAAGCACATCACCAAATCCGGACAGCGTCTTGTATTCTTCCAGTGCCTGTTCGCGGGTCACCACTTCGACGCGTTCGATGTCGTCGCGTTGTTGCCATTCGCCGGCAATGCGGCGCTGGCTGGCTTCGGTCACGTCGTCTTTCAGAAATACGGACAGATGCACGTTACCGTCCCAGTTTTCGGTCAGCGAGCGCACGTTTCCCAGCAATACGGACAGGCCGGCGGGCAGGGCCAGCGCAATGGCGATCACCAGCACGGTCATCACGGTGCTGACCATGGTCTGACGCATGCGCCGAATTGCATCAACGGCGGAATCACGATGATGCAAGCGCCAGGCGTCAAAACGGTCGCGCAAGGTGGTGTTGGCGACGCGGGCGCCAGCCGGACGTTTTACCGGCTTCGGCGGTTTCGGCTTCATCGGGGTAGCATTACGCGCCATCGCCGTCCTCCTCGCGGTCGGCGATCAGCTCGCCTTCGCGCAGTGTCAGCAGACGGTGGTTGTAGCGGGCAATCAGCGACAGGTCGTGGGTGGCGACAATCACCGAGACGCCAACGCTGGCGAATTCCTCGAACAGATCCATGATCTCGGCGGACAGCTCCGGATCAAGGTTGCCGGTCGGTTCGTCGGCGAGCAGCAGTGGCGGTTTGTTGACCACGGCGCGGGCGATGCCGACCCGTTGTTGCTCACCGCCGGACAGGGTAATCGGATTAAGCCGTTCCTTGTCGAGCAAACCAACCTTGTCCAGTGCCGCGCGCACCCGCTTGCCGATATCCGCCGGTTTATAGCCGGCAATAATCAGCGGCAGGGCGACGTTGTCGTAAACGGTGCGATCAAACAGCAGGTGGTGACTCTGGTGCACCATGCCGATCTTGCGGCGCAGCCACGGAATATCGCGGGTGCCGAGGTGATTGATATTTTCACCTTCGACCATGATGTCGCCGCTACTTGGCCGCTCGATCATCATCAGCAGTTTCAGCAGGGTCGATTTGCCGGCGCCGGAGTGGCCGGTAAGAAACGTCAGCTCACCGGGCGGCAGACGGAATGAGACATTGCTCAGCGCCTCCTTGCCGTTGGCGTAGCGTTTGCTGACGTTGTCGAAATGAATCACCCTTTCACATCCTCGAACAGGGCCTGGACAAATTGTTCTGCCTCGAACGGCCGCAGGTCTTCCAGCTTTTCGCCGACACCGATAAAGCGGATCGGCAGGCCAATGGTTTTTGCCAAGGCAAACAGTACCCCGCCTTTTGCCGTGCCGTCGAGTTTGGTCAGGGCCAGGCCTGTGACGCCGACCGCATTCCGGAATTCGCGGGCCTGATTGATGGCGTTCTGGCCGGTGCCGGCGTCCAGCACCAGCAGCACTTCGTGCGGCGCGTCCGGGATCAGCTTCTTCATCACCCGCACCACTTTGGACAGCTCTTCCATCAGGTTCGATTTGGTGTGCAGACGGCCGGCGGTGTCGGCGATCAGCACATCAACGCCGCGGGCCATGGCGGCCTGCACACCGTCAAAAATCACCGAGGCGGAATCGGCGCCGCTTTGCTGGGCGATTACCGGAATATGGTTGCGTTCGCCCCACACCTGCAGCTGCTCCACTGCGGCGGCGCGGAAGGTGTCGCCGGCGGCCAGCATCACCGACAGGCCATCGTTGTGGAAACGGCGCGCCAACTTGCCGATGGTGGTGGTCTTGCCAACGCCATTTACGCCGACCATCAGGATCACATAGGGCTTCTTGCCGCGGTCGATCACCAGCGGTTTGTCCACCGGTACCAGCAGTTTGCGCAGCTCGTCCTTGAGGGCGTCATACAGGGCATCGGCATGCATCAGCTCTTCGCGGCCAACCTTGTCGGTCAGCGCCTGGATGATCACATCGGTGGCCTCGACGCCGATATCGGCGGAGAGCAGCTGGGTTTCGATGTCCTCGAACAGCTCGTCATCGATTTCCTTGCGGCCCACCAGCAGGTCGGCGAGACCCTGGCCGAGCACCTTGTTAGTCTTGCTCAGGCCTTCCTTCATCCGCTTCCAGAAGGACTCTTTCTGAGCGGCGGACTCGTCGTGGGAAACTTCGTCTGTCATGATCAGTCACATTTCCGGTTTCGCGCCCCGCCGGCGGCGCGCGGGGCAGATTTGAAAGTCCGCTATCCTACCACCGAAAACCACCGTAGGAGCGGTCGACCGACCGCTCCTGCATGGGGAGAGCTATGCGTTTTCTGGCAGTGCTGCTTTTTATCGTCTCCGGGCCGTTGGCGGCCGCTACCGCCCCGGTGACCCATGACTTCACTCTCGACAACGGCCTGCGGGTACTGGTGCGCGAGGATCATCGTGCGCCGGTGGCGGTGCAGATGCTCTGGTACAAGGCCGGCAGCTATGACGAGGCGCCGGGCCAGACCGGTATCGCCCATGTGCTGGAACACATGATGTTCAAGGGCACGGAGAATTTCTCCGCCGGTGATTTCTCGAAGCTGGTGCGCCGCTTCGGCGGAACCGACAACGCCTTTACCTCCTACGACTACACCGCCTACTTCCAGAAGTTCGAGGTGTCGCGCCTGCCGCTGATGCTGGAGATCGAAGCGGACCGGATGGCCAATCTGATCATCGATGAGGACGAATTTGCCCGCGAGCTGAAGGTGGTACTGGAGGAGCGCCGGCAGCGTACCGATGACAACCCCGGTGCCCAGGCCTGGGAAAAATTCGCCGCCATCACCCGCCCCGGCAGCGGCTATGCCAGCCCGATCATCGGCTGGCCGACCGAGCTCGACCAGCTCACTGTCAACCATGCCCGCGACTGGTACCAGCGTTACTACACGCCTTCCAACGCCACCCTGATCATTGCCGGCAATGTCACGCTGGATCAGGTCAAGCCGCTGGTGGAGAAGTTCTATGGCCGCATTCCGGATCGGGCCAAAGCGCCGGACCGGCCCGCGCCACGGCTGGCGTCGCCGCCGGGCGAGCGCCGATTGACCCTGCGCCTGCCGGTGCAGGTGCCGTCTCTTTATATGAGCTGGAACGTGCCGACGCTGGCCACCCATCCGGAGGATTTCTACGCCCTGACCATGCTCTCGGCGGTGTTCGATGGCGGCATGAGCGCGCGGTTGGAAACCAATCTGGTTCGCGGTAGCGAAATTGCCGCCGGCGCCGGCGCCGGGTACGACGGCATCAACCGCGCCGATGGTTTGTTTACCGTCAGCGCCACGCCGAAGAACGGTGTGACGTTGGCGGCGCTGGAGACAGCGGTACAGCAGCAGCTCGATCAGCTGCGCCAGAACCCGCCGGGCATCGATGAAATGCGCCGGGTGCGCGCCAGTGTGTTGAGCAGCCAGATCTATGGCCGTGATTCCCTGTTTGGTCAGGCCATGGAGCTGGGCCAGTTGGTGACGCTGGAAGTTGACTGGCGGTTGTCGGATCAGTTTATCGAGCGCCTGAATGAAGTGACGCCCGAGGATGTGCGGCGGGTGGCGGCGCAGTGGTTGGTGAATGAGCGTCTTGCGGTGGCGCATGTGTTGCCGGAGGAGGCGAAATGAAAATGGTATTGCAGACCCCCCGTAGGAGCGGCCGATCGGCCGCGATCGTCGTTAAAAGATTCGCGGCCGGTCGGCCGCTCCTGCAAGTAGTTGCGCTGTTGGTGCTGCTTGCCGGGTGTCAGAGCTTTCCGACTAC
>JBECKT010000056.1:0-35177 GCA_040235405.1 Alcanivoracaceae bacterium | reverse complement strand
GCCTTGTTCAGGAGTACTGCCCAGTCCATGCTATCTCCGCGCTCGGGGGCCAGAAAAAAACTTGCCGACGTGATAGCCGACAGTAACGGATAGCAACCAGAGCAGTACCGAAGCGGATGCCCAGAGCAAACCTGATTGCCAGTTCTGTTGCAGCAACGAGAATGTCTCGATGCTGAACAGGGAAAAGGTCGTGAAACCACCGAAAAGCCCGGCTGTGACAAACAGGTGGACCGGCTCGCGAGTCCAGCGTGACTGTGCTGGCAGGGCGACATACCAGCCGATCAGCAGCGAGCCGATGCAGTTTGCCAGCAGAGTGGCCCAGGGCAATCCGGAGCCCGCCAACCACAGGCTGAGCAGGTAGCGACAGCCGCCACCCAGGGAGCCGCCGATGCCGACACTGAGATAAAGACGCCAGACCGGGAGCTGAGACATTAACCGGTGACTCCTTGCGCCAGTATCAGGCCGGTAGCTGCGGCGCCAGGACAAAGCAGTGCGGAGGCGAGCACATTCAGGCATGCCTGACCTGACTGCCGCGCCTGCCACAGCGCCAGAGTCTGCAGGCTGAAGGATGACACCGTGGTGTAGCTGCCAAGCGCACCGATGACCAGCAGTGCCCAGCCGGAGTGATTGTCCGGTGTCAGCTGCGAGATCAGGCCGCCGGCCAGCAGGCCTGCTGCCAGGGCGCCGCTGACGTTGACCGCCAGAGTGCCCCAGGGGAAGTCATGGGCAAGCTTTTTCTGCAGGCCCTGTACCAGCCACAGTCTGGCCATCGCGCCCAGAGCGCTGCCGGCCATTACCCAGAGCAGTGTCATGCCTGTCGTATCGCCATTGTCGACTGTCACCGTAACCGGATATTCATGTGCCCGGAACGATACTGCACAAAGCTCGACTGCTCCAGCGACGGATTGAGTTCCGGGCTGGCAGAGGGGATGATGCGGCCATGCTGATGACGCAGGAGGAGCAACCATGACGACCGTATTTGATTTCACTGCTCAGGATATTGCCGGTAAGGATGTCGACCTGTCGCAGTATCAGGGCAAGGTTCTGCTGATTGTGAATACCGCCAGCAAATGCGGTTTTACCCCGCAGTACAAGGGTCTGCAGGCGTTGTTCGAAAAGTATCGCGAGCGTGGCCTGGAAGTGCTCGGCTTTCCCTGCAACCAGTTTGGTCATCAGGGCCGGGTGATGAGGCGGCCATCAGTGAGTTCTGCGAGCTGAACTTTGGCGTCGATTTTCCTCTGTTCGGCAAGATCGATGTCAATGGTGACAATGCCCACCCGCTGTACCGTCACCTCAAGGAAGAAGCTCCCGGTTTGTTGGGGAGCAAGGCGGTGAAATGGAACTTCACCAAGTTTCTGGTTAACCGGGATGGTCAGGTGGTGAAGCGTTACGCGCCGACGGACAAGCCGGAGTCGCTGGCGAAGGATATCGAAAAGCTGCTTTGAAAGCAGGGCAGGCCTTAAGGCCTGCCCTTTGCGCATCAGGCCTTCTGCCGGCTGCGTTCAACCAGTTCGAATAGCGCCATACCTGTGAGCATGGAGGCAACGAAGATGGTTGCCTTGATATTGCCGGTACCGAACGCTACCAGCGCCGGGCCGGGGCAGAATCCCGCCAGTCCCCAGCCTGCACCAAATACCAGCGATCCGACAATCAATCGCTGGTCGATGTCTTTCCGGGTGGGCAGTCGCATCGGCTCGCCGAGCAGCGAGGCCGGCCGGTTGCCGGCGATCCTGAAGGCCAGCAGACCGACGCTGATGGCGCCACCCATAACAAAGGCAAGGGACGGGTCCCAGTTGCCGAACAAGTCCAGAAAGCCGATCACTTTGGCCGGATTGGTCATACCGCCCAGAATCAGGCCAATGCCGAATACAAGCCCAACCAGCAGGGCACTTGGAATACGCTTTTGCATATCAGAAACCTCCAATCAGGTGACGCATGACGAACACGGTCACGAAGCCGGCTGCCATAAAGGCGAGCGTGGCAGCAAGCGAACGCAGCGACAGGCGCGACAAGCCGCATACCCCATGACCACTGGTGCAGCCGGAGCCGTAGCGGGTGCCGACACCTACCAGCAAGCCGGCAATGGCCAGCGTCGGGTAACCGGCATCAATCTGTGCAGCAGGCAAGGCAGTGAACAGTAACCAGACTGCGGGAGCCACGACCAGGCCAGCGACAAATGCCACGCGCCAGGCGATGTCGCCGCGTGTCGGTGCCAGCAGGCCGCCGACGATACCGCTGATGCCAGCGATACGGCCATTCAGTAGCAGGAACATGGCGGTTGCCAGGCCGATCAGGACGCCGCCAGCCAGCGATGCCCAGGGGGTGAAAGCATTCCAGTCAATGGTCATGGTGGTTAATCCTCCGGACAGAAAAGTTGTTGAAGCTGATCGAGCATGGCCAGCACTTTCGGGTCGGCAATGCGGTAGTAGATCTGTTTGCCTTCGCGGCGAGTGACAACAAGGTCCTCGCGGCGTAATACCGCCAGCTGTTGCGACAAGGTCGGCTGGGGGATGCCGGTTTCATTCTCCAGATCGCTGACGCAGCGCTCTCCGCCACTGAGCTGACAGAGCAGCATCAGCCGGTCAGGGTTGGCGAGGGTGCGCAGAAAGTCAGTGGCCGCGCCGGCGGCGTCACGCAGCGCCTCTATGTCGAGTGTGGTATTCGTCATGGCAGCTCTATTTAATTAAGCAAAAAACAATATATATAAATATATATTGTTTGGCAATAGAAGATTATCCGTTCAGAACGGATGGATCAGAGGCTGCCGTGAGGCAGGACAGCGTAGTAGATGGCGTAGAAATGGCAGAGGCTTCCGCCCACCACAAACAGGTGCCAGATAGCGTGGTTGTAGGGCAGGCGGTCAGCCAGATAGAACACCACGCCAAGGGTGTAAACGACACCGCCGATCACGGTCAGGCGCACGCCGAGCCCGCTGACATGGGTGTTCAGCTCGCCAGCGGCAAACACGATCAGCCAGCCCATGGCCAGATAGACAATGACGCGCAGGATCTTGTAGCGGTGACCGAATACCAGCTTCAGCGTGATACCAGCCAGCGCCAGCCCCCAGATAATGCCGAACAGGGTCCAGCCGGTGGGGCCGCGCAGGTTGACCAGCAGGAATGGTGTATAGGTGCCGGCGATCAACAGGAAGATGGCGCAGTGATCCAGCATCTTCCAGATTTCCCGAGCCTTCGGGCTGCGGCTGGCATGATAGAAAGCCGAAGCCGAGTACAGCAGGACCAGACTGGCGCCAAAAACGCTGAAGCTGACAATCTTCCAGACGTCGCCCTCGCGGGCCGCCGCCAGCACCAGTACCAGCGTGCCGATTGCGCTCAGCAAGGCACCCAGCCCGTGGGTCAGGCTGTTGAGGCGTTCCTCGCGCAGCGTGTAATGGGCTTCGTGGGGAAAGTGTTCCAGTGTCATGACTGCTCCGGCAACCGGCTCCCAGCCTAGCACCTATACATTTGTGCAGGAAGGCGGAACCGCAATCAGTGGCCGACAATATCCCGCTGCATCGGTGCCAGCCGCTGCAGCAGACGATTCTGCGCTGCTACCGGTATGTCCTGCTTTTCCATGGCATCAATCAGCACTTCCACCAGCGCGTTGAAATCCGCGTGGCTGATGTCGCGACCGGCATGGGCATCCTGCATGGACGCACCGGTATAGGCACAACCGCCACCGGATTCGGCGCAGAGCTGCTCGATCAGTTTTTGCCGGAATCGCTGCGGGTCAGTTTCGCGAAAATGGCCTGCAATACGCGGGTCGTTGCCCAGGCCCAGCATGAACTCGTCGACGATACGGCCGATGCCATCCAGACCGCCGAGGTCGCGGAACAGGGTCGGATGAGGGCTGCTCTGGCAGGCGCCGAGCAGCGCCGACAGGAGCAGGATCAGTGCCGATAAACGCATCATCAGAAGGCTCCTGTCAGGGAAAGGTAGGCGCCGCTCTGGTTGCGGTCATCGTTGTTGTAGGGAATGGCCGGGGTGCTGAGCTCGCCCAGTGATACCCAGGCGGCGGTAACGCTCCAGCGCTTGTTCGGAAACCAGGCCAGAAAAAGATCCGCCCAGTCGTCCTGACTGAACGCGGAGAGATTGTCCGGATGCTGTCGATACTCAGCGCCGAGCAGCCAGTGGCGATTGAGGAATGCGGCTACCGAGGCTTCGCCAAGCAGGGAATAGTCGTTGTCTCGATCGCCGCCGAAGCCAACCAGTCCGCCCTGATTGGCCTTGCTGTGCCGCAACACACCATTCACTACCCAGTTGCGGCCAAACGGGCCGCCGAGAAAAACTTTTGTCGCCGCAAGATAGACGTCGATACCATGCCGGTCTCTGGCTCCGAGAGCGCTTGGTACGGAGTTGTTGGCCAGAGCCGCCAGACGCGGATTGATTGCATCGCGGTAAAGCGCGCCGATCGATACTTGCGGCATGCGGGCATACAGGGCATCGCCGGCGAGCCGCAACTTGACGCCGTAGGTGTTGGTGCGGAGCTGTTCGCGATCCAGAGGGGCGAAGGTACTGATGTTCAGTTCCTGCCGGGCGACCGACAGCTCGATGCGATTATTCCAGCTCCACGCCGCTGAAAATCCGCGCAGGGCAAAATCCTGAGTGTCAAGCCGGCTGGCGGAAACACTGCCGCCATGCTGGCCTTCGCTGCCATAACCTGCCAGCACGGCCATCGGTACGATGCCACCGCCCGCCGTTCCATCTACCGTGGTAACGCCGGCAGTAGCCAGCAGCCTGCCCTCGCCGGTACGCCATTCGCCGAGGGCCATGGTTGATGCGAAAAGCAGGGCGATTGCACCGGCTGTTCTGATCGGGAAAGACACCTGCATCTCCGTAGCGGTTACCGGGTAAACGGATTGCCGCGAATCAGTGGATTGAATTTCTGTTCCCGCTCGGCCCGTGGATCGGGGCCGATGTGGCCGAGATTGAGGCTGCTTTCAACACTCGCCCCGGTGGTCGTGATGGTGAGCGAACGTTCCGAGATGCCTTCCTGCAGTTGCCATGGATGTAATGCCGCAATCCGGTAGTTGCCTGTCGGCAGATCGCTGAACCGGGCCATGCCCTGCTCGTCGGTGATGGCGTAACGCGGGGCGCCGGTGACGTAGATGTAGGCATGCATACGGTCATGAATATTGCACCCGATCGGAACAATTCCCGGTTGATCGAACCGAACCGGCTCGGCTTCGCGCCCGGAAAACAGATTGGTAGAAAAGCGCTTTACCGCCGAGAAGGAATAGACCTGATGCCGGGTGTTGTCGCTGTTCGGAAAGCTGACAGAAGTCTCTACCGGTACCACCAGTACATGGGGGACGAACTGGGTGTTGACCTGGTCTACTTCGGCCTTGCCGTTGTGTGGCTGGGCTGTCAGGGCCGGGCTGTTCAGGGTGACTACGGCCTGAGGTAAGGGCGCACCTTGCTGGTCAATGGTGGTGACGGTCAGCTCGGCAGCATACGGCGCGGTGGTGCCGAGAATGCTCAGAACGATCAGTATGCGGGCCTGCATGGGGTGCCTTGTCTGCTGTGCGGAAAGTCCAGTATGGACTGACGGTATGGAATTTTTGTGATGAAGGCAAATTGATGCCAGGCGAAAAGTGTTAGGAGAAAGGCCCGCACGGCGGGCCTTTTCTGATCTGGCGGAGAGGGAGGGATTCGAACCCTCGTTACGCTATGAACGTAAACACGATTTCGAATCGTGCGCATTCAACCACTCTGCCACCTCTCCTGATGGGGCAAGCCAGCGCCGGGGCCGGCCATGGCAGGGGCGCATTCTAGCGGCATCGCGGACGCTTCGCGAGTATGACGTTGGCGGATTGCTGATAACGGGCGGTGTGTATATAGGGTCAGGCTATCAATTTTATGGATTCTATTGTCTCGTTAATGGGATATTCCTCGCGTACGGTGAACCTGTCGGTGCCTCAGGGCACGTCATCACAGGAGTGATTCATGATTGAACATAGCAAAGAGGTCTCTGACGAGCTGGGCAAACTGCTGGCCGAGACCTATACCACCTACCTGAAAACACACAACTACCACTGGAATGTTACCGGGCCGATGTTTCACGGCCTGCACCTGCTGTTCGAGCAGCAATACACCGAGCTGGCATTGGCGGTTGATAGCATCGCCGAGCGTATTCGCGCACTGGGCGCATTTGCGCCGGGCAGCTACGCCGCTTACTCGCGCCTTTCCCGGGTCAGGGATGATGAGACGGTGCCGGATGCTGCCACCATGTTGTCGACGCTGGCAGCAGATCATCACCTGATTGCCGAGCGCGCCAATCAGGTGATGAAGCTGGCGGCGAAACATGAGGACGAAGGCACCGCCGCGCTGGCCAGTGGCCGGATCGAGATCCATGAGAAGGCCGCCTGGATGCTGTCTGCACATTTGCAGTAGGGCGGACTGGCAGGGCGGCTCTTGTTGTGGCGGAGGTGTATAGTCAGAAAATCATCTGCAGGGAGGAGCCGCTCATGGCCAATGGAGGAGAGACCGTTCGCGACATCATGGCACGTCACCCGGCTTCTATTCGGGTTGGTACGGACCTGACCGAAGTCGTGGAAGTGCTGCTGCGGCAGCACATGACCGGCTTGCCGGTAGTGGATGAGACGGATCGTGTGGTCGGCTTTGTTTCCGAGCAGGACTGTTTGCGTTCCCTGCTGGTTTCCAGCTATCACGGTGAAGGCTCGCCACGGGTCGAAGATGTAATGTTCCGCGAGCCGTTGACCGTGCGGCTGGATGATTCGGTGGTGGATGTGGCGGAATTGATGGTCAAGCAGAAACCGAAAATCTATCCGGTGGTCGATCAGAGTGGTCGTTTGCAGGGGCTGTTGATTCGCAGTCAGGTGTTGACCTGCCTGATCGACAACCGGCGCCACTAGGGCGCCGGTTGTCGTTTCGGCAGGATTACAGCGGATCTCCGACGTTACCGGCAATGCGTTCGATTTGAATGTCAATATTGAAATTGCGCTGAACCACGCCGGCACCCGACAGTGAAGCAGAGCCGCGCAGGTTGGCCAAAACCGTCGAGCCAATCTCGCCCAGTCCGTCCGCTTGAATGGTCACATTAAAGCTTTCGATAACCGCTCCGACTTCCGCCGCTTCTTCAATCAACTCTTCAGCGAAAGCACGCAAGTCAGGCAGGGTGATGGTGATGTCGCCCTCATCGAACGTGCTGCTGATAGTGGAAGATCCTGCCGAGCCGGTGGCTTGAATCAGCCAGCGTCCTTCAGCGAAGTTCGTCAGACTTCCCAGGCTGTCCGTGACATGGAAGTCCGGATCAGCATCCGGTGGCAGGAAGCCATCCGTAGAGAAGCCCCTGAGCAAGGCATCAAAGCCGGTGTTGTTGGCGCTGAACAGCGTGTTGAAGAAATTGAAGTCGGTGCCAAGTGATGCTGCCGTGTTGGTGAAGTTGCCGGCGAAAGCCTCGTTGCAGTACTGATCGCTGGCGCCGGTTGTCCAGTTATCGAAGGCAGTATTACTGGTGCCTGTGGTTTCATGCATCACGAACTCAGTCAGGGGGTGAATGTTGACTGTGTCGATGGCGCCGCTGAGGTCTCTGTAAACAATGTTGCACAGCACGGAGTTATAGCTGGTTTCGTTGTAATCAGTTCTGATGATGATTGGCGGCGTCAGTTCGACATAGTCAAAGTCTTCCGTGTCCTGAACCAGAGCGAAATATCCGCTGTTGTTCGCGTACAAGGTAATGGGGTCGTTTGCCGGATTTGAATCTTTTACTTCGATAATGGCGCCGACCATGGGGCCATCAGCATTTGCAGCTCTGCCCTGCAGTGCCACAAACGTGGTGCTTTCATCGTCGTTGTCTACCAGGTCAGAAAGTTTGCAGCCTGGGGTCGACAGCACAGCACCGCCTAGTAGAAGTGGTAGAAGGATTCTGGAATCGAGTTTGATTGTCATGGTCTGTCTCCTGTTAAGTCCGTTTGTACGGATCAGATCTTGAAGCCGATTTGAAAGGCTGCGCCGTAGGTGTCGCCCTCGCCGATGGCGCCAGTGAGATCAATGTTGAAGCGATCCCAGGGAGTAATGCCAATCCCGGCGGTGAGAATATCGGAGACATTGCTCTTCAGATCGGTGCGGTAGCCTCCGCGCAGATGGAAGTGGCGGCCGGCGGAAATCTCTGCACCGACGCGGGCAAACTGGGTATCAAGTAGCAGGTCGTAGCCGCTGCGCTCGGTCAGATCGAGGCTGGCCTCGGCCTTGAACCAGTTGCCGTTGTAACCGGCGCCTGCAGTCAGTACCGGTGTCATCTTGTATTCGGAGCCGTTCGGGCCATCGAAGGTTTTCGGAATCAGGTTCTCGATGGTCCCTGCCAGCACATACTGTCCTTCGCTGCCAATGCGCGTAGTGGCGCCAAGGTCGAAGTTAAGGTTAGTGTGAGACTTGAGATTGTTTGAGTCGGTAATATCGTCGGCGTCAAAGTTTGCCGCGTTCGCGCTATACGCGATCAGTTCGATGGTCTGTACTTTGATCATTGCACCGCCATCTACTTGCAAACCGCCCAGTTCAAAGCCCTTCCCCAGAATCAGGCCGTACTCGGCAATCCAGAGCAGGGAGGCATCAGTGGTGGAATTCAGGTCATCACCATCAACACCGGGTGTGTTCGCTTCTATGGCTTGCAGGACAATCAGGTCTGACGGGTCGTAGGAAAACGAAGTGCCAACCGATGCCTTGGCTTTGCCGACAAACGCCATCGGCAAGGTTTCGTTTGGAATGGCCACCATCAAGGCGCCGCCGAGATCAATCTGCACCAGCTTGCCATCGAGACCCTGCAGAAGCGTATCGACATCTGCTGCGGTGGCGCCACCGCCATCCTCCAGGCTTTCGATTTCCTCCTGAGCTTCATCCACGTCGTCGATGAAACCATCTTTGTCGGATGCCAGTACGCCGAAGTTGCCGGCAAAGCTGAAATCGTCGTTGTCATCAAAGCGATTAATCAATGCCGGGTTGTAGATGGCCTGATTGTATTCGCCCAGGGTCATGCCGGTGCCGCCGCGTGCCATGGCGCGGGCATCGTAGACATCGGCGTGGCTCAGGGGGCTGAAAAGGGCTCCAGCGACGGCGCTGGCAAGCAGGGTTTTGCGCATGAGGGCTTCCTTGGAATTAGTCGGTCGTCCGGGTTTGCTGGCGGGCCGGGATTTGGCCCGGGGGCGATTCTAGCATGGGCACTACAGCGCGCCCACCGCCGGCAGGAAGGCTGTCCAGGCCATTTACGCGATTGCTAATTGGCCTGCCCGAGCCAGTCGGTTAGGGTGTCGACTTTGCCGCTTTGATCGAGGACACCATGGACTATCAGGACATCCGTTATCAGGTCAGCAATCATATCCTGACCCTTACCCTGCACCGCCCGGAGCGCATGAATGCCTGGACCCTGCGCATGCGGGACGAAATGTTGCATGCGCTGGGGCGGGCCAATGCTGATGACGATATTCGCGTCATCGTGGTGACCGGTGAGGGCAAGGCATTCTGTGCCGGCATGGAGCTGGTTCGTCCGGAAGGCAATATCTTCGGTTACGACACCCCCCAGGGTGACGAACTGAACCTGGAGCAGATTCGCGATTCCGGCGGCGAACTGTCCCTGGCTTTGTATAACTGCAAGAAGCCGGTGATCGCGGCCATTAACGGCGCGGCGGTGGGCATTGGCGTAACCATGACCTTGCCGATGGATTTCCGGATTGCAGCCGAGGGCGCCAAGCTGGGTTTCGTGTTCAGCCAGCGCGGCATTGTGCCGGAGGCCTGCTCGAGCTGGTTCCTGCCGCGTCTGGTCGGTATGCAGCAGGCGCTGGAGTGGGTGCTGTCCGGGGAAATATTCACGGCCGAGGAGGGCTTGGCCGGCGGTCTGATTCGCAGTGTGCACCCTCGCGGTACCGTGCTGGAGGCGGCCTACGCGCTGGCCGTAAAGCTGATGCAGAAAACCTCGCCGACCTCGGTTGCATTGGCCCGGCAGATGCTTTGGCGTAACCCGACCTTTGACCATCCGATGTATGCCCACCAGATTGATTCGCAGCTGATGTATATCACCAGCGAGCGGATGGATGGCCGGGACGGTTTCAAGGCATTCCTTGAAAAACGCGATCCGGTATTCACGGCGAAGGTCTCCACCGATCTGCCGCCGACCCTGTTCTGGCAGGATCCGCCGCTGGTCTGATCCGGTCGCTGTGACTCCCGGACTTCCGTATTGTCCATCCTTGCCGAATGATGTGAGGCAACGCCGGGAAAATCGGCACAATAAAAAACGCCCCGATATCGGGGCGTTTTTTTGTTTCGTTGATGGCCTTACTTGCGGCGGCGAGCAGCGAAGCCCAAGCCGGCCAGCGCCAGACCCAGCAGTGCCAGTGAGCCAGGCTCCGGAACCGATACCGGCGGAGTGCCGCTGATGGCATACACCGCCAAATGCGACAAATCCTTTTCCCAGGCGATATCGTAAGTGCCCTGATAGGAAGCGGCGTCATCACCATCGAACAGCCAGGCTGCCCAGCCCGGCATCGACGCGGCCTTCAGGATAATGATGAACGACTCGAAGTTCAGGCCCTGATCAAAACCCCATACGCCCGTGGTGTTGTAGCCATCAAGGTACAGGCCGATATCCGCGCCTTCATTGCCTTCCGTTTCGATCTTGCTGATGAAATCCCACTCGCGGCCTTCGAACGACAGGCTGTCGGCGGTGAGGTTGCCGTCAAAGGTACCAAAGCAATCTGTGGCGCCACCGGCATTGCCGGTCACATCGGAAATCTGGATGCCGTTGATGGCGTTGCCGGTGCTGCATTGATTGGACAGCTCAACAGGGGCGGCCCACAGCTGGCTTGCGGCAAGCGCCGTTACTGCCACGGTTACCTTTACAATCGACTTGATCATGATAGTGCTCCTTGTCTTGATGCGCGCTGCCAGGTGCGGTCTGCTTCCGGCGGGTTCAACCATATAAAGCATTACTCATGCCAGTTCCATTTTGTCTTTTTATATCAGTATGTTAGAAGTTTTCAGGGGGGCGGGAGGCAGCCATTATGTAAAAAAAGCGGACGTATTCCGTGGGCATCCGTTCAGTTGCGTAAAAAGTGCTGACGTCTTTTAGTTGCCTGTTTCGGCACTTTCCAGATGGGCGCGGATATCGGCATTGTCCGGCGCGGCGCCGGCCGCTTGCTCCAGTAGACGGATGCCACGTTGCCGCTCTCCGGTCCGAACCAGAATCCATCCGTAGGTGTCGGCAATGGCTGCATTGTCCGGTGCCAGCGCGTAGGCTCTGGCGGCCGTCGGCGCTGCCCGGGCATCGCCGGCCTGATGATAGAGCCAGGCCAGATTGTTCAACACGCCGGCATTATCCGGCACCAGCTGGTTGACCTTTTCATAGCTGGCAGCCGCCTCGGCGGTTTTTCCGGCACCTTGCTGGGCGCTGGCCAGACTGAGCCATGCCTCGGGGTTATCCGCATCGCTGCGGGCCCAATCGGCAAGCATCGGCAGGCCATCCAGGTTGTTAGCGCGCAAGGCCTGCAGGTATTTGCCTGCCAGCACGCTATTGCGGTTTCGCTCCCAACCATGCTGGTAGGCCTTCAGAGCGGCGGCCTGATCTCCGAGTTGGGTGTGGATATCACCTTCCAGCTCGTAGCCATGGTGCAGGCTGTCGCCCAGTGACTTGACGTGTTCGGCCACAGCCAATGCCGCCTTGCTGTCGCCTCGGGCGCTGGCAGCTGAGGCTTTCAGCAGCATCAGGCCAAGGTGATCGGGCAGCGACTGCAGCGCCGCATCTACCCGCTCTGATGCTTCCTGATAGCGGCGTTCGCGGAAAGCGATGCGGGCAGCCAGATAATTCAGTGCGCCAAGCATGGCGCGGGCCTTGCCGCTTTCCGGGGCCAGTTTGAGGGCTTGGCCAATATCGCTGCGGGCGCCGTCTGTATCATCAAACTGCAGGGAAAGTGCCGCGGACATCAGCCACAGCTCCGGGTCTGCCAGTTCTCGCAGGGTGCTGCGCAGCTGCTTGAAGCCGGCGCTGCGCTGGCCTCGCAGGTCGGCCACCATGACCAGTCCGCGCAGTGCATCGGCGGCGTCGGGGCGAATGGCAATCGCCTGACGAAAGTAGCGCTCAGCCTGTTCGCCGTCGCCTTCTGCCAACGCGATCTGGCCAAGACTGATGTGGGCGCCGATATTGCCTGGCTGCATGTCGAGGGCGTGGCGGAACTGCGTTGCCGCTTCGCTGAACTGGCTGCGGCGCTGCAATACCAGTCCTTTTAGTGCCGGCAGATCGGTATCGTCCGGAAAGTCTTCCAGCCCCTTGCTGATATGTTGCTCGGCCGCATCAAGGTCATTGCGTTGCAATAGAACGGCAACCAGATATTTCAGGGCATTGGCAGAGTTTCCGCCGCCCTCTACGGCGGTGGAAAGATACTGCTCCGCATCCTGATATTTACCCTGTTGAAGCGAAATCATGCCGAGCGCCAAGGCGCTACTGCTGTGTCCTGGCGAGCGGGCGAGAATATCGCGGAAAGTTTCCGTTGCACCATCAAGGTTGCCACTTTGCATCAGGCTAACCGCATTTTCATAACGATTCATCAACTGGCCGGCGCTGCTGTTGGCGAGCATGCCGGAGTAGGCCATTGCTTCGTCGGCACGGCCGAGGCTGATCAGTGATTGAACCATCCGTCGCAGCGCTTCAAAGCGGTTGGCGGTCATCATGTCCTGCTGGGCAAAGAACGGCATCGCCCGCGACAGCGAGATAATGGCTGCTTCGTGTTGCTCTCGGCCCTGTTCAAGACGCGCTCGCCATAGCCAGGTCTCGGCAGTATCGGCTGCGGACAGGGCGTCCAGTGCGCCACTGAACGCCGCTGCATCGTGCTCCAGAAACAACGCGCTGGCGCGCGCGATCAGCGCGTCGGTGTTATCCGGTTGAGCGGCCAGTGTAGCGTTAGCCAGAGTTATGGCTTCGCTGCGCATGCCCTTGCCCAGCAGGGCCTGAGCGTGCAGCCCGGCTGTATGGGCGGGAGGGCGGTCGCCAGTAAACTCCAGCACCTTGGCAAAGCGTCCGCGCTGGATCAGCAGCCGCAGATAAGCGGCCTCGTCCGCACGTGGCAATTTGTCCGCTTCAAGCAGACGGCTGTAAAGCTGCTCGGCTTTGTCGAGCGCGCCGATTGCTGCGAAGGTGGCTGCCATCAGGGCGATCGTTTCGCTTTCGCCGGGCACCATCTGCTCGGCATTCTGCAGTTCCACCAGTGCCGCGCCGAATTTGCCCTGGCGCAGGTAACTGTCGGCGAGAAATCGGTGCTGGGCAGCGGCTTCCCGGGCCTTCTCCTGCTCCTCGTTACCACACCCCTGAACGCACAGTATCGTGCTGATCAGCAAGGCCAGTAAAAACGATCGATAGATGCCGGCGGAGGTGTCGTTGCTCATCCTGAGTACCCTTGAAAATCACTGCCAGCAGTGTAATGCCTTACGCGAAGATTGCACCACAAACGAAAACGCACCCGAAGGTGCGTTATACGGGCTTGCTGGCGGATATCAGGCGCGGCGGCGGCTGACACCGATGCCTGCGAGAGCCAGCGCCAGTAGTGCCAGTGAGCCGGGTTCCGGTACCGGAACGATGGACGCCACCATAACGACAAAGTCGGTGTAGTCACGGTCGCCGCCGTTGAACAGGTCTTCAAAGGCGAGAATGTATTCGGTCGACTGCCACAGGCCAGGGGCAAAACCCGGCAGCTGAACGACATCGCTGTCGTTGCCGGCGAAAGCCACCATATGGTCGACGCCGTCCGCGTTCAGGTCGGTTTCAGAATGCCAGCGAGCGCTCTGCCCGGGGACATCGATATAGAAGCCGAACATGTTGTTGGAGAAGAAGGTGCCGGTGTTGGCGAAATTTACCCGTATCTGGCCATCAGCCATGATGTTGACCAGTGTCTGGGCGCCAGGGCCGGCAGGGCCATTCATCAATTCGACAAAGTTGGCCGGATTGGATACGTCGTAGATACCGAAGCTGTTGGTGTCGGCGAAGCCGGCCAGTTCGATGATCAGGGTGGCCACCGCGCCGCTGGCAGCGCTGATTGACCAGGTTTCATCGTTCACTACCTGATCGGTCTGAACATTGACGCCGGAATCGGTGCCGACAGTGATGTCGTCGAGGACGGTTTGCAGGGCGCTGCCCGAGATCATCGTTGCGTGGCTTTGCAGTGCCAGACCGAGACTGGCCACTACGCTGAGGATCAGATTCCTTGCTTTCATGATGTGATTCCCTGGGTTAATTAACGTTGCTGGCCAGTGGAAAGCAAAACACATGCCAGAACCGCGCGGGCCTTGATGGGCCAGGCTTTTCCCGGCGGTGCGCCGGGGTGAGGGCGGCAACGTATTGACGAAAGTGTCAGAAAATCTGACAGATGGAGAGCGTGGAACGGCGATGCTGACCATGAAGCGTAGTGCTCAGGCAGGAATCGGAGGGTTTCGGGAAAATTGATGGGTATTAGTGTAAAAAAAACAGACACTTTCAATGCTTTATTCTGAGATTGCCTGGGCCCATTCGCTCATTTTTCCGGAAAAACAACGACTGCGTCACACAAATGAAAAAATCAGGTGCATAATGCGCGTCTTGGGGTGGCGGCATAATGCCGCCAAGGGAATTACACGGCGACCGCATAAGGAAGGGGGGGGCATGACTACCGTAAGGATTTTTCGACATCACGTTGACTCTTCATTTCTCGTTCTCGCGCTGCTCGAAGTGCTGCTGCTTTGTGCTGCGGTCTATGCTGCGGCACTGATTCGTTTTCAGGGCGACTGGCACGCCATTGGCGCAAGTGTTGGCTTGCTGATGCCACGGGCAGTTTTGTTTGCCGCGATCCACTGGCTCGGCTTTGTCGCTCTGGGTCTTTACCTGCCCAACTTGCGTGATGGCCTCAGTGGCGTGGTCGTGCGCATGATGGTATCGGTCTTCACCGGTACGGTGCTGTTGGTGCTGATCTATTATCTGGTGCCGTCGGCATTTCTGGGCCGGGGTGTGCTGGTGCTCGCCACGGCATTCGCCTTCTCGATGCTGCTGATTGCCAGAATGTTGTTCTACCGTTTGATCGGCACCGAGCGCCTGCGCGCCAGGGTCATGGTGCTGGGAACGGGCGAGCAGGCCACCAATATCCTGCAGCGAATGCGGCGGCGCAGTGATCAGCGCAATTTCCGGCTGCTCGGTTTTTATCCGGTAGCCGGCGAGCAGGTGCGTATTGATCAGGACATGTTGATGCCGGCCGGCATGTCTCTGGCGACGTTGATCCGCACTCAGGGGATTGATGAGGTTGTGGTTGCGGTAGATGACCGACGCGGCGGAGTGCCGGTACAGGATTTGCTTCAATGTCGTCTTGCCGGGGTCAATGTCATTGATGTCCAGACTTTCTTTGAGCGCGAGTCCTACAAGATTCTGGTCGATATGCTCAAGCCCAGCCATCTGATTTTTTCCGATGGTTTCACTCGAGGCATGATCACTGATCGCCTGCGCCGTCTGATGGACATCATGTTTTCCCTGTTGTTGCTGCTGATGTCATGGCCGTTCATGTTGATCACCATGCTTGCCATCAAACTTGAGGACGGCTGGCGTGCGCCAGTGTTCTATCTGCAGGAAAGAGTTGGCGCATTTGGCAATCCGTACAATGTCATCAAGTTCCGCAGCATGATTCAGAACGCCGAGCGTCAGGGTGCTCAGTGGGCGCAGCAGAATGATATGCGGGTTACCAGAGTCGGCAACATCATTCGCAAGTACCGGATTGACGAGCTGCCGCAGATTCTGAATGTGTTGCGTGGTGATATGAGCTTTGTCGGTCCGCGGCCGGAGCGCCCGGTGTTTGTCGATGATCTGAAGGGCAAGATCCCGTTTTATAATGAGCGCCATCTGGTCAAGCCGGGAATCACCGGCTGGGCACAGCTGAACTACGCTTATGGTGCATCTGAAAAAGATTCTCTGGAGAAGCTCCAGTACGACCTCTATTACGTCAAGAACCGTAGCTTGCTGCTTGATCTCATTATCATGGTGCAGACTATCGAAGTGGTGCTGTTTGGTCGCGGTCGCTGAAATATCCGTGCAAAGTCACTCTGCTCTGATCTGATACTTTTCCAGAAGGCTGTACAGGGTCGGGCGGGTGACACCGAGCTGGCGCGCGGCGGCAGCAATATTGTTGCCGCTCAGTTGTAAGGCGCAGCGTATTGCTTTTGATTCGGCTTTCTCGCGTACATCCCGAAGATTAAGTGCAACATTTTGCCGGGTGCCGCCGTCGTCATTAATATTCAGGTCGCGGGCCGTGACGTAGTGACCATCAGCCATCAGCACCGCTCGCTTCAGACGGTTTTCCATCTCGCGTACATTTCCAGGCCAGCTGTGTCGTGCAATCAGCGCAATGGCGTCCGCCGCCAGACCTTTGACAGGGCGTTTTAGCTGTTCCGCATAGCGGGTAACAAACACCCGCGCCAGTGCTACCGCATCGCCGCTACGCTCGCGCAGTGGCGGAAGATGAATCGACATCTCTGCCAGACGATAATAAAGATCTTCCCGGAACTCACCCTGCCGAATCATGTTCTCCAGATCCCGGTGGGTGGCAGCAACTACCCGTACATCGACAGTGATTGGTGTGTGGCCGCCGACCCGTTCAATGACGCGCTCCTGCAAAAAACGTAGCATCTTGGCCTGTAATGGCGCTGGCATGTCGCCAATTTCATCCAGAAACAGAGTGCCTCCGGAGGCCACTTCAATCTTGCCGCGCTTCAGCTGGTTCGCGCCGGTGAAAGCACCGCGTTCGTGGCCAAACAATTCGCTTTCCAGCAGGTTCTCGGGGATGGCGGCGCAGTTGATGGCAACAAAAGCGCTCTGGCTGCGATCGCTCAGTGCATGAATGGCCCGGGCGATAAGTTCCTTGCCGGTGCCGGTTTCGCCAAGTATCAGGGTGGTGATATCCGCTGCGGCAATTTTCTCGACATGCCGGCAGGTTTCCAGCATCTCCGGGCTGGTGGCGATAATGCCTGCCAGGGGCGATTCCTTTTTCTCGCCGAGTCGCCGGTTTTCCTCCTCCAGCTCGACCAGCCGGAAGGCCCGATTGACGACAAATGCCAGGGTGTCCGGATCAAGCGGCTTCTGATAGAAGTCGCAGGCGCCCATGCCAATGGCGCGGGCGGCGTGTTCGCGCTCCTCGCGGCCGGTGATCACGATAACCTTGGTCTGCGGGCGCAGTTCTAGAATTGTCTTCAAAAGAGCGAATCCTTCACTGGCGCCACCAGCATCCGGAGGCAGGCCCAGGTCCAGCGTGACAACCTGTGGGTCCAGACGGCGTAGCTCCGCCAACGCTGGATCACGTCGATCCGCGACTGCAATGGTGGTGCCGTCAAAGCACCATTTCATTTGCTTTTGCAGACCTGGATCGTCCTCAACGATCAATAAACGCTTTTCCATGGCAAGCAAGGCCTCATTGCAACGGCAGACGAATGGTAAAGCAGGAGCCGCTGCCGACGCGACTACTGACATCAAGGCGACCGCCGAGACTTTCGATGCTGGCGCGGCTCTGGAATGCACCAATACCCATGCCGCCAACGCCCTTGGTGCTGTAGAACGGGGCGAACAGGTGGTCGCGAATGAACTCCTGGCTCATGCCGCCGCCATTATCCTGAATCCGGATCACGGCGCAGCTCT
Source organism: Alcanivoracaceae bacterium (assembly GCA_040235405.1). Lineage (GTDB taxonomy): Bacteria > Pseudomonadota > Gammaproteobacteria > Pseudomonadales > Alcanivoracaceae > PGZG01. Next base: position 17,537 of record JBECKT010000056.1, on the reverse strand, counting down.
CCTCCAGGTCAGTTTGAACAATGATTTCCCCATTTTCATTGCAAGCTTCCTGGGCGTTACGGATCAGGTGGCTAAACACGCTTTCCAGTGCGTCGGCATGGGCGGTGACTAAAAGGGAGTGTGGACATGGCTTTAATGTTGGCACTGGTGAAAAGCGGGACAGGCGGTTGACGATGTCATTGAGCATGGCATGGATATCGACCTGTTGCATGGGGTGGGTCGAAGTGGCCTGCTGTTGCCGCAGCTGATTGAGAATATTCTCCATCTTGCTGACGCTGTGACGTATGGTGTCCAGCATGTCATCGATAAAAGCCGGGTTATCACGATGGCGCTCGGCGTTGCGGGTCAGTAGCGAAAGTTGGGCCACCATGGTTTTCATGTCATGAGCCAGAAATGCAGTGCTTTGGTGCAGGGCGGCAAACTGCTCTGCGCGTGAAAGCGCCGCGCTGGCCTGTTGCTGGGCGATTACTGCGCCTGCATGCCGCGCCGCAACCTTGAGCAGGTCATAGTCCTCCCAGTTAAGCCCTCGGTGTGCTCGGGGGTCGGCAAGTATAACGACGGCGATACAATGATCGGCTTGGTTCAGGGGTACTGCCAGCCAGGCCCGGGGTAGTGAGAGTAGCCAGTGCGTCCGGGGGGTGTTCGGGTCGTCCCGATTAATGATCCAATGCTGATCAAGTAACACCAGTTCATCCTCACTGATGCTGATTGGCTCATTCGGCGCGGGCATATTGCGGTTGGCCACACATTCAAGCCGCTGTTCCCGGCGCAGAAAAAGCAGCCCGGCGGGACTGCCGACGATATCGGCAAGTGCGGTAATGACGGCCTGGGGGAGCGCGCGTTCGGCGGCGCCTTTTGCCAGCGTATCGCTTAGTCGCAGCCACTCCATGCGATGGTCATAACGATATGGCAGGAAATGTCGACTGAGAAAAACTCGCAAACGGGCGCGAAAGCGACCGGACAGCATCAGGCTGGCCAGTGTCGCGATGACAGCCATCAGAAATGCGGCGGCCAGCACGGTGGACCAGCGGCCACCCCAGTCGCGGATATACCAGGCTCCGCCCGCAGCGATAAGCAGAAACAGCGCGGCGATGGTCAGCGTTCCGGTATAGAACACCATTTCGTGGGACAGACTGACTGTTGAAGGCATGCGCAGCAGGCGGCGCAGGCTGGCCCAGAGTAAAATGGCGCTGACCATGCTGACGGGACCGCGTGCCAGCCACAGTTCCAGATGAATGCGTTGATGGAGCAGGGCGTAGCCATGGGAGAGCAGGTCCATGCTGGCGCTGAAGATCACTGCCAGGACTACGAACTTGATGGCCCAACGCTGCTCGCTGTCAGCACTGCGGTAAATCTGCTCGGCCAGCACCAGTGGCAACAGCGCCGACAGGGTCAGGGCAGTCAACGGAATCAGCGGCCGTAGCGTTGGCAGCCCGAGCAGGGGGGCGACGCCACTGTAAAGGATGAGAAACAGCGATACGGAAAAAAGGCTGCGGACCATGCGCAGAGCGGAGCCACCGGGGGACTGTTTCGCCAGACTGCGCAGCAGCCACCAGATTGCCAGTTGGCGCAGGGCTTCACTGCCATGGCTGAGTGCCAGCCATTGTGGAGCACTCAGGCTGTCCGGTCTGGCCAGGCTCAGCAGCCAGAGCAAATGGCTGAGCGCCAGCGCCACCACACTGAGGCGCAATGATCGGGCTGTTCCGGCACTGGCTACACGCCACATCGGTGTCAGCCAGAGCAGCGCACAGACAAGCAGGACAGTGTGAAGCAGTGGGTCTGACATAATCTTCAGTGACTTCCATGTTCAGGCAACCGATTCTAACCTGCTTTGTCTGCCTCTGTCCGGTGCTGATGATCAAGGTTCCCCTGCGGCGGCCGAGTAGGGATAATGGATCTCCCTGAAGGAGCTATTGATGCTGCAACGCTACCGAGCCGTCCTGATCCGTATTCTGCATTCGGAATTGCCGGTGCCGATGCTGCTGCTACCGTTGATCCGCCGTTTGTATCAGCTCGGTGTATACGCCGGTGAAGCGGCTAATCTGCTATACAAGTGGCTGATTCTGGTGCCGGTTATGCGTGCAGTCTGCACTGAAGTCGGCTCGGGTTTGCGCATTGAAAGAATGCCGTACATTCGTGGTAACGGCGAGATTCGCATCGGCAAGCAGGTTTATCTTTCCGGCAAAATAGGTATTGGCCTGTCTGGCCGATCACCCGCAATTGTGCCGGCGCTGGTGATTGGCGATGAAACATTTATCGGCCACGAGTGCTCGTTCAATCTTCGCCATGGCATCTATATTGGTCGGCAATGTTTGCTGGCCGGGGGGGTCCTCATTCAGGACAATGACGGCCACCCCGTTGATGCAGTTGCCCGGCGTGCAGGAGAGCCGGCGCCGGAATCCGCCGTAGCGAAGGTGACGATTGGTGATGGCGTGTGGATTGGTCGCCGGGTAATGATTCTCAAGGGCGTCACGCTTGGTGAAAACGCCATTGTCGGCGCTGGTTCGGTGGTGTTGCACGATGTGCCCGCCAACACCATAGTTGCCGGCAATCCGGCCAGAGTCATTCGCACGCTGGAATTGCCGGAGCAGAGCAGCAGTGAAGCGCGCAATGCATTGCTGACCCCTGACCCCTGACCCCTGACGATCATCGCAATAACTTCAGTAACATCCTTGCCAGTGGTGTCGGCAGTCGTGCAGCGAGCTCGCCGATCCGGTTCTTTTCCCCTGTTTCCCAGCAGCCGCAGAGCAGCGATGCCGGGAAGTACAATGTGCTGTATATCAGCGCTCCGACCAGCATTTGCCATAGCGGCAAAGTGGTGTCGGGTAACAGCCATAATGCCAGCGCGGTCGGAATTGCGGTCAGGCCGGCGGCGCAAGCAATTCGCAAACTGTCCTGCCACGGCCAGGTCAGTTGGTAAAGTCGCCGGACAGTATCGATCATCAACCCGCTATGCAGCAGGCAGCCGAAGAAAAAGGCGGGCCCGGCGCCGTAAAGCCCGAACTGACTGATCAGCATCGCATCCATTGCCAGAACAGCGACAGCAACCAGGAGGTTGATCCTGAGTACCCGCCCCTGTTGATCCTGGCTGACCAACAGGCTGACTGCTGCCTGACAAGTGGCACTGATGGCGACGCCGGCAATGACCCAGAACAAAACTGCGACCGCAGGCCGATAGGACTCGCCATAGAGTGTCAGTATCAGCTGCTCTCCGAGTAGCCAGGTGCCGGCTGCCATGGGCAATGCCAGCAGCATCAGATAGCGTAGTGAGCGCGGATAAGCATCGGATGCAAATGACGCCTGTGCTGATTGCCGCGACATCATCGGTAGCAACAATGCGGCATAGGCGCCGGGAATAAGCGCGGCCAGAGCGAAGCCGATGGTATAGGCGATACTGAAAAAGGCGATGTCACCGGCATTGGCAAAAAGACGAAGAAACAGAATTTCCGACTGGCGCAGAACAAAGAAGGACAGAACGATGCTGGCACCGGTGATCATCAGGTGCCTGCTGACACGCTTGCGCGTCGCTGTATCCTCCAGGCGCAAGGGGGACTGTCGCCAGGGTGCAATCAAAGCCCGGTAAAGAAGGCTGGTCAGCAGGTAAATAGCAACAAAATTCAGTAATGCCGGCGCCAGCCAGGCAATCAGCAGGTTGGCGACGAGATTGCTCGGCGCAACCACCATGACCACTCTGGCGATGCGGCGGAAGTTTTCTCCGCCCTGGGTTGCTGACATCCAGAATATATAGCTCGCCTTGAAAAGGCTTGCAGTCAGCAGCAGTGCCCACGCTGATAATGGCGCACTTGCGAGAAAGAAGTCGGGGAAAATCAGAATACCGCTAGTGGCAAGGAGTGTTGTGATGGCCAGAGCTCGATTCTGTAATCTGTTCAGGTGGGCAAGTATGATATGCCGGCCACCCCCATCCTGCTCGGCGACAAATTTAATAGCGCCAGTACTCAAGCCGCCATTGCTGACGATCACGAACAGGGTGGCGCACCACATCATGAAACTGAAATGGCCGTACTGCTCTGGCATCAGGCTTCGGGCTATGACGATGGATGCCAGCATGCCGAGAAAGAATTCAATCCACGAGGCGACCCCGGAAGACAGCATGTTACGCAATTGGCTGCGTCTTCTGCTCATTAGTCGAAGCCGAATACTGTTGGAAACGCCAGCGTCGCCGTAAACTCATGGAAGTTCTGGTCCAGCTCCATATGCAGACGTCGCAGCAGCATGGTGTGTTCAGGTGGTCGACGGTTCATGCCGCTGATATAACTGCAGGCATACTGATAACCGGCATCCCGTGCTTCTGCGACCACCAGCGGATTAATCGCGGTGTTCCCGCCCACAGGATAGGCAAGGCTGTGGCAGGGCGCGCCTATTTCTGCCTCAATACGTAGCCTCGACTGGATCAGCTCGCTGCGGATGCTTTGTCGGGATTCGTTGGCTAACACAGTATGGCTGCACGAATGTGAGCCGATCTCCATGCCAGCGGCAGCCATCTCGCGCAGCTGATCCCAGGACATTGGCCCCTGGTCCTCACAGGCACGGCTAGGTGGCGCTTGCTCCAGGGTGGCAAGGAGTTCGCCCCGCCTTTGTTCATCGACTGATTTCATCAATGCCAGACATTGCTGCAGAGCTGACCGGGATGGGTCTGGATTGCCAAGGTGAGAAATTATTTCGGCAGGCATCTGTCCATCAAGGCGCCGGATTGCATTGGCGACACGGTCAAACCACATCGGCTGGCCATAATCGATAAAGTTGGTCGTTACAAAAAATACTGCTGCAATGCCGGCTTCACGCAGCACGGGCAAGGCAAGTCGATAATTGTCTTCATAGCCATCATCAAAAGTGATGATTACCGGGCAACGACGGGCCTGATTCAGCGTCGCAAAAGTCACGCAATCTGCATGCCGGCCCAGCCATTCAACCTGTTTCCGGAAATCTGATACTCGGGTGCTGAACAGACTCGGGTCTGCCAACGACTCGATATCGGCGTCATCATCAAGAATGCGATGGTAGGCAAGAATAGGCAGGTGCTGACGGTATCGCCGCAGGCGCCAGCCTGCCAGGCCGGAGTGATGAATCAGGGAGGCGAGTCGTTTGCGCGGGCTCATTACAGACTAACGCTGCCGGAGATGGCTGAGGGTATCGGTAGGTAGCGGGTAATCCGCTGAAGAATTCCAGTCACTGACCCTTCCGTCCCTGAGTTCGATCCACGAGTCGCCATAGTACCAGCGAGATCCGCGGGTGTCGTGTGGTGGCCCGAGCGTTTCGACCACATAACCGAGCGGATCGCCATGCCTGATCATGATAGGGGCTTGCGTTTCTCCGGAGGCTGCCGCCATGGGCGTTTCTGCTGCAGCGTCGCCTTCCGGTTGCGGTTGCGGTTGCGCAGTTGGCGGCGTGCGATGGGGTATAAGAATCAGCAGGACAGTGGCAGCCGCAACGATGGTCATGATTCGACTCCAGTAGCGTGCCTTAATGGGGGGCAGGGATGGTTGGAATGGCGTAACAGGCCGGCTGGCGGGGCGGACGCCTTTTGCTTCGAGTGGCATATGTCCGTGTTGCTGGTAATACTTTCGTAGCTGACGCCAGGCAAGATTGATTTCGCTCAGTGACTGGCCGTCGGTCAACGCCGCAGGTCGGTCCGGATGGTATCGGGATGCCAGCTGTTGATAGCGATGCCTGGCCTGCTCCCAATCGCTTTCAGGCGCCAATCCGAGAATGCGATAGCAGTGAGGAAAATCCATCGGGACGACACCGGTGCAAGGGCAAGCCAGGCATGGATTGTATGACAAGAGGCTGACGTGGAACACCGTTGCGGGTGTACCATTGCGGAGCAAAAAGCGCGCGATAAGGCGAATTGCTTAGTTGTCCACGCATTCAGGGAAACAGGGGGACAGGGTGTTCATACGGATAGTGTTTGTCAGCTTATTCATGCTTCTTGTTTCAGCGTGCACGACCTCGCAGCCTGGTGAGGTCGAAGCGAACGCTGATGCTGTCATTAGCGAGGAGTATCCGGCACCGGAATCAATGCCTGCGCCGGCGGCGGCATTTGCGCTGGTGTCCGAGTACCGGATTGGTGTTGACGATCTGGTGATGGTCAGTGTGTGGGGCAACGACAAACTTTCGATCACCGTCCCGGTACGGCCGGATGGTCGAATTTCCATACCGCTGATCGGCGATGTCCTTGCTGGCGGCCACACACCCTCCGAGGTGGCTGCTGTGGTGGAGGCCGGGCTGCGTGATTATGTCCGCGATCCGAAGGTCAGCATTATTCTGCTGGAGCTACGCAGCCACGAATTTATTTCTCGCGTTCGTATCACTGGCGCAGTGCGTACTCCGCAGTCGGTTCCCTATCGTCAGGGCATGACAGTACTGGACCTGGTTTTGCTGGCAGGTGGGCCGAACGAATTTGCGTCCCCTGCGCGTACCCGCCTGTATCGCAAAAGCGGTGCTGTCGAAAGCGACTCCTTGTCCATGGTGGTCAAGCTTGATGACATTCTTGGTCAGGGCAAAATGGCAACTAACTACACGCTTTTGCCAGGCGACGTTATCACTATTCCTGAGCGGCTGTTCTGACCATGACCATGACGTTGGAGCAATTCCTGACCATGTTGGCACGGGAGCTGTACCGCTTCCGGCTGTTCGCATTTTCTGCTTTCTGCGCGATAAGCATCAGCATTGTTCTGGTGGCGGCAATGCTGCCGAAAACCTACAGCTCATTTACCGTAATTCATGCGGACGAAGGAAATATCATTCGGCCTTTGATGGAAGGTACGGCTGTCGCCACCAGCATCAAAGACCAGGCGCGTAACGCCAGAGAGCTTCTGTTCAGTCGGCGCATCATACTGGAGGTGATGCGCGAGGCCGGGTTGCCCGTATCAGATATGGATGATCTTCAGCTGGAGAGACTGATCGAGCAGGTGCAGAGTCGGACCCAGATCAACGCAATCGGCCAGAGCCTGATTCGCATTGAGTTCCGTGATCCATCTGCCACTACAGCTTTCCGGGTTACCCAGAAGTTTGCTGAGCATTTTGTCACGGAGAGTGCTACGTCCAAGCGGCAGGAAAGCCAGGATGCTTACTCATTTATTGACAAGCAGGTGCGTGAGTACCATGCCAAGTTGAGTGAGGCAGAGCAGCGACTCAAGGAATACCGCTCTGATAACATCGACGGAACCACTACGGATTCGTTCAAGAGAATTGCCGATTTGCGCCAGCGGCTGGAAAGCAGTCGACTGGCCCTGACGGAAGCCAATATTCAGCAGGAAGCGGTCCAGAAGCAGCTTTCCGGTGAGGCGGATGTCTCGCGCGGGATGATGCGCGAAGGGGTGTATCAGGCGCGCATCGCTCAGTTGCAAATGGATCTTGATAGCCTGCGCCTTAGTTTTCACGAAAGTTACCCTGATATTATCCAGCTCAAGAATCAAATAGCAGAGCTGAATCTTGCCATTGAAAATGAGCGGCGAGAGCGTGAGGAACGTATAAGGGATGCGCGAATCCGGGGTGACAGTTACGTTGATGAATCAATTGCCAGTTCGCCGCTTTTCCAGCAGTTGCGTGCAGAGCTTGCGGCCACTCGAACCACTATTGCCACGCTGAAAGCGAGAATCTCGGAAACCGAACAGATGTTGGCAGAAGAAAACGAGAGAATTCGCCGTATCAACGATGCAGAAGCGACTCTCGCGGAGCTTACTCGTGATTATGAGGTCAACCGGGATATTTATCAGGACCTGCTCAAGCGAAGGGAAAAGGCCAGGGTGTCCATGCATCTTGATATCGAAGAGCGCGGCCTGACCATGAAGGTGCAGGAGCCTGCCCGGCTATCATTGCAACCATCAGGCCTTCTCTTCTCACACCTTGCCGCGATTGGCATTCCGCTGGGGCTGTTAATGCCGATCGGATTTTTCGCCGTTCTTCTCCAACTTGATCCTCGTATCCGGTCCGCTGATCAGGTTGGCAGTCACCTTGGCCTTCCTGTGCTGGGCGAAGTGGTTCAGATGAGTAATGTGGCCGAGCGCAGTCGGGAACGGCTGCAGAGAAAGAAAATGCTATGGGGGCTGCTCGCCGTTCTGGTGATATATGTTGCCTTGTCTGTTTTCAAGATAATGCAGGTGTTTTAATGAGGGACGATACGGATGTCATGCAGCCCCCGGCGGTTCGTTCAGGGGGCAGTCTTGCGGCCCGGGCATCACAGATAGCGCAGATGCGTGAAGACACGGTCCGGTCGCCTGAGTTTCTTGAGCTGCGGCATCTTATCCATGCTCGTATGGGCGACAGGAAGGCGCTCGATCAGTTCAGAAATGTGCGAACCAGATTGTTGCAGAGCTGCGGCACTGATAATGCGGTTGTTCTGGTTTCGGCTGTTGGAGATGGGGCCGGGTCCGCCCATATGGCCCTCAACCTTGCTATCAGTTTTGCACTCGATAGCACCAAAACAGCGTTGATTATTGACTGTAATATTCAGGATCCCCAGCTGGATCGCATTCTTGATATTGAGGCTGGAACAGGGCTGACGGATTATCTTATTGATGACTCCATCGGCATGGAGGCAGTCCTGTATCAGACTGGCATTGCCCGATTGAGGTTGATTCCCGCCGGCACTCATTTTGAATCTGCAGCGGAATTTTTTACCTCAACCGGGATGCAGGTCTTTCTTCAGGCCCTGAAGTTACGCTATCCGGACCGCTTTATTGTATTGCACGCGCCTGCCATCGACACATCGGCGGACAGCCGAATTCTGGCGGCTCTATGCGATATGACCGTTCTTGTTGCCGGTTATGGCCGAGTGTCGGAAGCCCGAATGGTCGAAGCTGCAAATATCGTTGGCAAGGAGCGGCTCGCCGGCGTTGTCGTCAATCAGGTGCCGTCGGTACCATTTCTGGATCGCTGACAGGAAGTTATGCGCCGAATAGCGGTTGTTCTCTTATCCTGCTGCATCGTCGGGCAGGTTTCTGCCAGAACATTGACGGTATTCGGCTCCCTGTACGCCGAGCAGCAGAGCAATATTACGGCTTCTGCCCTGAACCCCCGCGCCGGTGCGCTTGGCCGCGCACGCCTTGAAATCGGCGGGGAGGATATGGGCGAGCATTATGCCTGGACCTTGAACGGGAAATTCAGCTATCAGGCATACGAGGACCAGCTCTTCAGTAATCAGTTTTACGGGGATGCGGCCGGCAACTTTCGCTGGATTGTCCGCCCACAAAGTCTCGACTGGCACTTCGACTATATTGAGTCCATGGAGGTGGTCGACCCGGGAAGGATAGGCCAGGAGGATAATCAGCAATCTGTTCGGGTCTTTGGTACCGGGCCGGTGTTCCGACAGCGTTTCAGGGAATCCAATGAGCTGGTTGTTTCGCTGCGCAGGCAGCGGGTCGAGAATGAGTTTCAGGGGTACTATCGGAATATCGGCACGGCGACGCTGTGGCGCGATATTCGTGATCGGCATCGAACCTTTATTGAGACTAACGTAACCCGCGTTGAATATGGTGATGAACAACCGGATTTCGAGATTCGCGAAGCAGCGCTCGGCTACTTGTACGAATGGCCAAGAGCAAGTGCCAGGCTTGAAGTCGGGAGTGCCTGGCTGGATCAGGAGTTTGTCGCTGAGCAGCAAACCGATACCGGGTCGCTCAGGCTGAGATGGTTGCTGGGAGGTGACCGCTCCATTCAGGCTCGTAGCGAGTTTCATTATGGCGATGAGGCCGCTAACCTTCAGTCTGCACCTGACGAGTCGATCACCAATGCGGTAGATTCCGTTGGCGCCTTCCGTGAGGAGAGACATACCCTGTACTACAGTGGCAGTGAACGGGTGGCAGACCCTTCCTCAAGTCTCTGGTACAGGGAACGTCGTTATCAACGCAGTATTTTCTCCGTTCGAGATACCCGGGAAACCGGGATTGCCTTGTCTTCGCGGCTCTATAACGGTGAAGCGGTCTTCCTGTTAGTGAGAATGACTGCGGGCCACCGCGACTTCCTTTTTCTTGATCGGCTTGATCGCGACTACTCCGGAACGGTTAGTGCGACTCGCAAAATCAACAGTCGCAATGAACTGATTGTGGGCTTTACCCGGTTCGAGCGTGATAGCAGCGATGGCTTGGCCAGCTTTACCAATAGCACCGTATTTATCGAATACCGGGGGCGATTGTGACAGCGCCGCTGCTGGTTGGCCCCGAAAAAAGCAGGGTAGAAGCCCTGCTGTATGAAAGTGGTGACATATCCCCTCCGTTTTCCGGTGATCAATGGCTGCTGCCCTGGCTGGATATCTATGTTCGGCCAACGGATCGCTCCAGTGTCCACTGGCAGCCCGATGGCGCCGGTGGCGTGCTGTTTCCTCTGATGATTCGTGCAGCGATTCGCCGCAGGATACCGCTGCGTGAGTTGCGCTTTCTAGGGACCGGGGACGCCGAGTCGGACGAAGTGGCCACAGAATATCCAGACATAATCTGTGACGGAGTGGCGGCCGAGGAAGCGGCGGGAATACTTTCTGCTTATCTTCAACAGGGTCGCGGCTGGGATGTGTTCAAGGCTGAGGCGGTGCTATCCGGCTCGGTGCTGGCGAGAGCGCTTTCGCTCTGCGGCGCTTATCGAATGGCGAATGGTTTCCGATACTGCTTGAGTTTTACTTCAGACTTCGATTCATGGTTGTCGAGTCTTGGATCATCAAGCCGCAGCAAGTTTCGTCGAACCTTGCGCCGGGTGGAGGATATGGACCTCTGCTTGCGGCTTGAGGTGCCGGTTAGCAGCGGGCTGGAGGCGCTCGGAGAGCTACACCAGCGGCGCTGGCGGGCAAGGGGGCTGCCGGGAGTATTTGCCAGTCGCCAGTTCAGTGAATTTCATCGACGTATGCTTGCCGAGCGCAGACTGGGTGCGCATATGGCCGGTCTTTATCGTCGCGATACCCCACTGGCATTCTGGTATGGCTTTGATTCCTGCGGCGTACGTTACTTTTATCAGGGTGGGTTTGATCCGGATGCAGGCGACGGTTTTTCACCGGGTGAAGCGCTACATTTACTGATGATTCGCGATGCGATGTCGCGTGGCTTGCATTGTTACGACTTCATGCGGGGTAGCAAAGACTCCTGGAAGTCCCATTTTGGCATGCAGCCAGAGCCAATGTTTGACTGGGCTCTACCTGGCAAATCAGTGCGCGGCACCATGCTCCGTTATGGCCTGCATCGGTCTCACCATTGGCAAAAAGCAGGAATAGCGGGCTGATGGGATTCTTGCTGCTGCTTCTCTACACCGTATTCCTGATTCTGCGCCCGCAGGATTTTATCCCGGCTTTGGCGGGCTCGCCTTACATGATGATCTTTCTTGCCGGCGCTTTCCTTATGACGGCTATTGGTCGGCGTTTGAGCTTCACTGATGTGCCCACCCTTGCACTGCTGGGGCTGGTCATGGTGATGATATTGTCAACGATTGCCAACGGCTGGGCTGGTGGGGTGATACCGATTCTCGCCAACTTCGGTACTATTGTTGTGACCTATCTGGTTTGCGCGGGCCAGCTGCGCGATGGAAACCGGCTGCGCTGGTTCAGCCTTGTCATCTGCATCTGTACTACAGTGATTGTATTCCACAGTGTGCAGCAAGCAGAGGCAGGCATTGGCTGGACCGGAGCAAAGACTGTTGAGGGCAACCGGGTAACCTGGGTGGGAACTTTCAATGATCCGAATGATCTCGGTCTGTTGTTTCTATTGGCATTGCCGATGCTGTTGATGCGCGCACAGCTTGCGGTGAGCCTGTTGCCACGGGTCCTCTGGTACTCGCTCGCTGCAGCGCATGTTTATGCAGTGTGGTTGACCCATTCCCGTGGTGCGATGCTAACCTTGATGTTGCTTGCAACGATTGTTTTTCTGCGTCGCTATGGCGTGATAAAGCTGATGACCGCCGCTATCGTGGCGCTGCCTGCCCTGTATCTGCTGTTCTCCCGTATGCGTGCCATAGATGCCGAGGAAGAGTCCGCTTACGGGCGCATTGATGCCTGGCATGCCGGCATCCAGATGTTCCGGGACAACCCTTTGTTTGGCGTTGGCCTGGATGGCTTCACGGACTATCATCACCTGACTGCGCATAACAGCTATATCCTGGTACTTGCCGAGCTTGGCGCCAGTGGCTACATCATGTGGACCCTGATGATAAGCGCCGCAATGCTGATGGTGTGGCGGGCCACCCACGGCAGATTGAAGGCGACTGCGCCTGCGCCTGCTGGTATGGATGCGAATGCTGGATTCTCCATGCCAGCAAAGCCGGAAAACAGGCCGTCGGCGTTGCTGGTCGAAGGCAACATGATTCTCTACGCAATGGTTGCGTACCTTTCGGCCAGTTTTTTCCTGAGTCGAAGCTACATTGAACTGCTTTACATTCTCTGCGGAATGGCGGTGGCCTATTTTCACAAGGCAAGGCAGGTAGACCCGGAAATCATTTCTGTAACGGCAAAATCGTTGACGGCTTTTGTCGTGGTGATGGTGCCCTTCAGTCTTGTCGGGCTTTATTTTGTGGTGAGGTTCCTGATATGAGCCTTGTCGTCATGGTCTGCCTGATATTCGTGCTGGCCAGTTATCTGGGCTATCCGCTCTGGTTGTACTTTCTCGCGAGACTTCGGTCAAAGCCATGGCAATGCGCCGACAATGATCAAGCTGTTTCGGTCGTGCTGGCGGCGCATAATGAGGCCGGCAGATTGCCGGCGCGGCTTGAGAATCTGGCGGCATTGCAGCCGGCGCCGGCCGAGATCATTGTGGTGCTGGATGGCTGTCAGGATGACTCGGCGGCCTGTTTGCAGAAAATTGATAGCGATTGGCGGGCATCAGATGGGAAGCCCCGTCTGATTGTGGTTGAACAAACCCCCCAGGCTGGTAAGCCGGCGGCATTGAACCGTGGTATGGGGCTGGCGACATCGCCCCTGGTGCTGTTTGCAGATGCCAGGCAACAGTTTGAAGCGGATGTGCTCGGATTGCTGCGCCAGAGTTTCTCGGATTCTGGTGTCGGCGCAGTCAGTGGTGAGCTTTGCTTCCGGCAGGGAGGCGAGGGAGATGCTGCAGCTGCAGGTCTGTACTGGAAGCTGGAGAAAAGTATTCGTCGCAATCAGGCACTGACCGGCTCGGTGATGGGCGCGACCGGCGCTGTTTACATGATTCGTCGCGAGCTGTTCGAGCCGCTACGCGATGCAGAGCTGGTAGATGATCTCGCCACGCCCCTGGCTGTTATCGCATCCGGAAAACGGGTGGTATTTGAACCACGGGCGATTGCCTGGGATGAGCCGCCATCGGATACAGCCAAGGAGTGGCGCCGCAAAGTACGTACTTTAACGGGGGTGTGGTTAAGCTTGCCGTTGGTGGCCAACTTGCTTTTACACGGGCAGTCTGCGGCAGCGCTCCGCTTCGCTGCACACAAGCTGTCCCGGCTGCTGGTGCCCTGGGTATTGGTGGTTATGCTGCTGGCCAGTTTGTCTGCGAATGGTCCGCTGTTCTGGTTCGGGATAATCCAGCTTGCCGGTTATCTGCTGGTCTGGTTGATGCGCTATCGGCCAGGGCTGCGGCGTTTGCCGTTGGCATCGACAGGATATTTTTTTGTGCTACTTAATCTGGCGGCGGCCCGGGCGCTCTGGTTGGCGATTAACGGTGCCGGGCAACAGATATGGAAGGCCGGCGCTACCCCGGAGAAGCGATCATGATGCACCGACCGGCCGGGAGCTATGAGTGGACTTTCCGTAATCTGTTGTGCCCGGTGGTGCAGATCTATCATCAGGTTTATCCGGGGAGAGCGGGATGAAAGTGCTGGTTATCAGCAACCTGTTCCCGCTGCCCTGGGAGCCCGGTCGTGGACTTTTCAACGCCCAGCAACTACGCGTATTGGCAGAGCGCCATCAGGTCCAGGTGGTGGTGCCAGTGGCATGGCGGGACTGGTGGCGACATCGGCGTGCTGCGCGCAGCAGTCATGACTATCACGGCATTACCGTCACGCCAGTGCCCTATTTTTATGTCCCCGGGTTCTGGCGCGCCAGCTATGCCACCAGCATGTGGCTTTCACTTTGTTTATCACTGCATCGTTTCAGGCATTGGCAGGCGGACGTGATATTTGCGACCTGGTTGTATCCGGATGCTGTCGCGGCAGTGCGGCTGGCGCGGAAACTGAAGCTGCCGGTACTGATGAAGGCCCATGGTACTGACGTCAACGTGCAATGTCAGGCCGCGGCGCGGCGTCATCAGGTGGTGGCTGCTGCCGCTTCAAGTTATGCGGTAATTACGGTCAGCCAGAACCTTGCCGATCAATTGCGTGATTTTGGTGTCGCCGAGGATCGTCTGCATACACTGTACAACGGCATAGACCTGAAGCGCTTTGTCCCCGCTGATCGTGACCAGGTGAGAACAACGCTGGCACTCGCGGAAACAGATAAAGTACTTCTGTATGTCGGTAATCTCAAGGAAAGCAAAGGTGTGCTGGATCTGGTTATTGCCTTGACGTATCTGCCCACGAGCCAATGGCAGCAATGTATCGTTATTGGCGATGGCGAGGACCGTGCCGCAATGGAGAGACTGGTGCAGCAGCATGGCCTCACCGGGAAGATAAGGTTTCTCGGTCGATTACCACATGAGCAGATCGGGTCATGGATGACCGCCTGCGATTTGCTGCTGCTGTCGAGTCATGCAGAGGGTGTGCCTAACGTTGTGCTGGAGGCAATGGCCTGTGGCAGGCCGGTAGTGGCATCTGCCCTGCCGGGCATACAGGAAGTCACTCCGGACTACGCCGGTATCACTGTACCGGCGCGGCAGCCTGAGGCATTTTCTGCAGCGATTTCGCAAGCACTGGATGCCAGTTGGGATACAGGCAGAATTCGCGAGCACGCTGAAACGTTCAGCTGGCAGGATAATGTCAACAAATTGGAAGCGTTGCTGCAGAGCGCCGTATCAGGGAAGCATCATGGCTGAGCAAGTGCTTTATCATCACCGCACCCGTGGCCGCAGCGTTGAAGGCGTGCATATTCGCAGTATCACTGCTGCATTGCGCGAGCTCGGTTTCCGGGTCGATATTCTTTCCCTGCCAGGTGCCGACCCCGAGGCGCCGGATGCACCGGTGTCAGCGCAGCCGCAAGGGCTGGTATCACGACTGTTATCGGCGCTGGCATCAAGGGCGCCGGAGTGGTTATTCGAACTGTCCGAGCTGCTCTACAATCTGGTGGCGTGGTGGAGACTTCGGGCACGTCTGCAGCGCGATGACCCAGCCTGGATCTACGAGCGCTATTCCCTGTTCCTGTTTGCAGGCGTCTGGTTGGCCCGGCGGCGCGGCGTGCCGATTGTGCTGGAGGTAAACGATTCTGCTGTCATGCCGAGGGTTAGGCCGTTACTGATGCGGGCGCTGGCGCAAAGAATAGAGAAGTGGGTATTCAATCATTGCGACGGTCTGGTATTTGTTTCCAGTGCTTTTCGTGATCAGGTGCTGGCCGCGCATGGCAGCCTCAGCAGAACCATCATCAGCCCGAATGCGGCGGACATCTCCCGCTTTGATCCGGCCAGAACAGATCGCCATGCCACCCGTCGTCGCCTCGGCATT
This sequence comes from Alcanivoracaceae bacterium, assembly GCA_040235405.1. Lineage (GTDB taxonomy): Bacteria > Pseudomonadota > Gammaproteobacteria > Pseudomonadales > Alcanivoracaceae > PGZG01. The sequence continues at coordinate 1,982 of JBECKT010000056.1, read as the reverse complement.
GATGACAAGCTGGTATGTGGTTATCTGGGTGCCTTTATCGAATGGCATGGTATCCATCGCTTTATTGATGAGGCTGCGCCGCAGCTGGTGGAACGAGCAGATATTGCCCTGTTACTGGTTGGCGATGGCAAGACGCGGGCGCAGGTAGAAGCTTCCCTGCAGTATCATGGCGTTGCCGACCATGCTGTGCTGACCGGCGCTGTGCCCCATGACCAGGTGCCAGAGCTGCTCGCCGCCATGGATATTTCCGTGCTGCCGGATTCGAATACTTATGGTTCGCCAATGAAGTTATTCGAGTTAATGGCCATGGGCGTGCCCGTGGTGGCCCCGGATTATGGCCCGGTTGCCGAGGTCATTGAAGATGGCGTGACCGGCTGGCTGTTCCCACGTGGCAACATACAGCGTTGTCTTGAGATTCTGCTGGCGTTGACGCCAGCGCAGATCCGTCAGGTTGGTGATCAGGCCCGCCAGTACATTCTTGCCCATCGCCAGTGGCGCAATAACGCCATGCAGCTGGTTGATCTTTTCCGGCAGGTCGAAGCCGACAGAATGCGGAGTTGATGATGTTGATCGTGTTAACAGCGCTGGCTGCACTGGGAGCATTGGCTCTGTATCTGTTGCTGAAACAGCGCAACATGCACTTGTGGATTGGCAACTACCTGTTCCGGCGTCGTCAGGCGGTTGCCGGCAAGCCGGTCCATATCCTGTTCTGCTTTGTTGATCACTACGAGCCGCAGTGGGGTAAGGCTTCTATCGATCAGGAGCGGGCAAGGGTTGCGCGCTGGTGTCGGGACTATCCGGCAATGGCGTCGCGCCATGCCGATGCTGAAGGCCGTCCGCCGCAGCATACATTCTTTTATCCGGAAGAAGAGTATCGGCAGGAACATCTCGAGAATCTGGCGCAGCTCTGTGAGCAAGGCTATGGTGAAGTGGAAATCCATCTTCATCATGACAATGACACGGCAGATGGCCTCAGGGAAAAACTGTCGCGTTTCCTGCGCACGCTGGATGAGCAACATGGACTGGTGCCACGCCATGCCGATGGCCGCTATGCCTGGAGTTTTATTCACGGCAACTGGGCGCTGGACAATTCCCGCGCTGATGGTCGCTGGTGCGGTGTCAACAATGAGCTGGCGGTGCTTGCCGAACAGGGCTGCTATGCCGACTTCACCCTGCCTTCTGCGCCCAGCGACACCCAAACGGCAACCGTGAACAGCTTGTACTATGCCAAAGGTCGTGACGGTCAGTGCAAATCACACAATCATGGTGTGCCGGTCAGTGTTGATGGAAAGCCGGACGGTGATCTGATGATTATTCAGGGGCCGCTGATGCTGAACTGGAAGCAGCGCAAATGGGGAGTGATGCCGAGAATCGAGAACAGTGATATCCGGCGCTCCATGCCGCCAACGCCGGAGCGTGTTGATCTCTGGGTCAAGGCGGGCATTACGGTCAGTGGTCGGCCGGACTGGTTGTTTATCAAGATTCACACCCATGGCACTCAGGATGGCGACATGGATACTCTTCTGGGTGAGCCGATGGATGCCATGCACAGCTATCTGGAAAGTCGTTACAACGACGGCGGGAACTACGCATTGCACTATGTCACGGCGCGCGAGATGTACAACATTGCTCGTGCCGCCGAGGCCGGTGAGCAGGGTAGCCCGGCCCGGTTTCGTGACTATGTTATCGGGCCGCCGCCACGGTTAGCGAGGCGCTGACAGCCACCAGTTGTATTTGCGTGGCGGTGCCACATCTTCAGATGGAACTGGCAGCTCTGCATCAGCGCCCGTAAAGTTACACCATGTAGCTGAGCTACCTGCTCCTTCGTACAGAATCATGAGTACAGAAAGCAGTGTTCCATACAGCAGGGCGGATTTCATGGTGAGGCTCCATTACTAATCTGACCTAGCAGGTCATCGAGTAGGTCGTCGGCCTGTTCAGGCAGGGTCGCCAGTGTACTGATGCAGTTCTCGCGGCAATCG
>JBECKT010000040.1:0-17442 GCA_040235405.1 Alcanivoracaceae bacterium | reverse complement strand
CCGATATACCAGCCCCCCTGACCATCAGAGAGCATACTGTGAACAACGCCGTCTACATCCGGGAAAACCAGGGGATGGCCGGAGGCGCTGTCATCCGCTGCTGCAAGTACGGTCGCGGCACGAAGATTAAGAGCGACCTGACCGAAATCCCCTCCGATATAGCGATTACCACTCACATCAAAGGACTGACTCAGAACCTGTCCGTCGACACCCCAGCTTCGCGGCACAAAACTGCTCCAGGCGAACAGCTCGTTATCTGCCCTGATCGCCACGTAAACCGGCGTATCAGGGGTTAGTGAAGTCAGCGTAAAGGGCGGCGTGACATTAATCGCAAGCATTCCCCCGGGAACCGATGCGTACTGATCCAAAACCATATCCGCCACCGGGCTGATGTAAAGGTCGTAAACCACTTCCGGATCCGCCGCCCAGTCCAGTCGCGCTACTTCCGGCCCGGCAACCTCTATTCGGATATCACCACCATGCAGTGATGACGACCAGGGAATGGCCCCTTCCTTCGCGGCAAATAACGCCTCTACATCCAGATCAGCCGCCACATTGCTATCGGTACGCGGATTGGCAGCGACCGCATCGTCCCAACCAGTAAATTCGTAGCCCGGTTCGGGAACAGCCGTAACAGACTGACCGCTTCCCTGAAAAAGCACGCTTTGCTGGAAAAAATCTTCGTATGTCGTTTCGCCTACAACAAGACTGCCGTTATTCCCCGCCGCATACCTCAGCATATAACTTTTTATCGTGAAGTTGGCTGTGACAGTAAAGCCCTCCACGACATTGGTATCAATGCGCTTCGGTGTGTCGATACCATCGCTCCAGTCAACAAATTCGTAGCCATTATTCGGCACCGCTTCTACTTCGGAGCCGCTATCACCATAAGTAATGCTCTGCAACGGGTTGCCTTCGATGGTGCCGCCCTGACCGGCAACATAAACCAGCTGCAGCTGCGTGAGGGGAAAGCTGGCCTTGACTTTGCAGACACCACTCACACCGCCCGCACTAGCTATCGTGCCCGTCGTATAGGTATTTCCTTCAAGCGCCCCGCCACAACCACTGATAACAACATCATGGTTGGCATCAGGCGTAACTGTGAACTGAGCCTGACCTCCCATCGGGACATCAATAAAGGCGGGAGCAGTGACACCACCTGTTGTCAACTGCTGCAACTCGATACGATATACCGGTGTTCCTGGCGGGGGCGTACCAACAATCGGTGCATCATTGTTACCCGCATCTATCCAGGCAACAACAACCTCAACCCAGTCCTGCATCAGCGTCAGCCAGCCTGCCAAACCGCTGCCATCACCGATGGTCGTCCGTGCACTGTCGAGATCAAACTTGTACAAGGGAACTGAATCAGGGTTGTTTGCATCCTGAACAAAAGGATCTTCACTCATCCTGAACACATCGAACAGTTGCGCGGCCGCTTCTGCTTGCGTCAAACCACCATCAACAAATAATGACGCCAGAGTGCTGTAGGGGGTCAGGTTGCACGTCAGCGCCACCGCATCAGAAGCCAGAGTGCAGTCAGCCTGCAATGTGCCAACATAGGGATTGCCATCCAAAGTGCCGCCCCTGGAGATCAGTCGTAACGGTGGCTCCGGGTTGGTGATGGTGATAGAAAAGCTACCGTCTACGGTTGTCGCTCCACTACCCAGCAAGGCGCCGCTGGCATCCCGAACAGAAACCTCCGCGCCGCTCAATGGCCCGTTCACGACCATGCCGGATACACTGACCTCGCGATCGGCGGTGCCGCCGCCATCACTGCCGCCACAGGCGGACAGACCAAGCACGGCCCCGAAAAGCAGGACACGGGAGAATATGCTGAGCGACATCGGACAGCCCTCTGAACTGCTAGGCCCGCTCGCCAGGTCCGCTGTTATGCAAGGCAGGCAGGAGCGGGAGAAAATAATTATCGGCGGAGGCGCCCGGAGCAGGAGAGCCCCACCTCACGACTATAGGAAAAACCGGGACGTCCACCAAGGAAGGCTACAAAGAGACAACAGAAAGACCGCAGGCGGAAGCAATTCACAGGCTGGAATTGGCTCTGCCCCCAGTGTCCGTATCAGCGCTGTCAGGCGCCGGGGCTTCGCCCACCTCCGATGGCGTGGATTCGACATCCGCCACCAGCATCTCGATATGATCCGCTATATCCCAGTCGGCTGGCTCACCGGGATGATGGGCGCCGAACTCCTCGTTGCGTGGATCCAGTTCGACAATGACGGGCGACGACACCGGCACCACAGGAGCATAATCACCCTGCTCTGCCAGTGGCACGGTGTCCTCTGCGCGGAACCGGTAATGCACCGCCAGTGCCCCCGCCAGCAAACAGACAGCGATGAATACGAACAGGGCCGACGCGCCAAATACCCCCATAAGCCAGGCGCCGAGCAGCGGCCCGGCAATGGTGCCAACACCGTAGATCCGCAACAGACCGGCACAGGCCGCCACCAGCTGATCATTGGGCAGCTGGTCATTGGCCAGCGCCACGCTGACCGGATACATGCTGGTGGCGACCGCAAAGAACAGGCCGCTCAGCAAAAACATCAAGGTCAGGGACAAGCCGCCAAACATCGCCATCAGCAATGCTGCCACACCACCTGCGGCAAGCAGCCCGGCCAGCACCGGCAGGCGGCCGAGACGATCCGACAACCAGCCTGCGGGCCACTGCAGCAATACGGCGCAGATGACCGAGAAACCCATGTACTTTGATAACAACGCGGTGCTCATGTCCTGCCGCAACGCATACAGAGGCGCCAGAGAAATAAAGGCGCCTAGCGCTATACCGGCAACCAGCACCCCGGTGACCCCGGCCGGCGCGTTACGCATCAGCTGAGCGACATGCAGCACCGCGATCTGCGATGGCGCCATGGGCACCAGCCCTCTGGTCAGGGACAAGGGGACCAGCGACAACACAATCAGGATAGCCACCACACTGAACGCAATAGCTGTGGTCGGATCACTGACGCCGACAAACAGCTGACCGAGGGACGAAGCAATATAAAAATTGATGGTGTAGAGACCGAGCAACTTGCCGCGCGACTCATTGGTGGCCCGGTCGTTAATCCAGCTTTCCGTCACCGTCATCAAGCCGGCCAGACAGAACCCCATCAGCAGGCGCATCACCGCCCAGGCATATTCGGACGCAAGCATCGGATGCAGTAGTGAAACTGCGCAGGCAATCGCCGCATAGGTAGAAAAAGCCCGGATATGGCCGACACTGCGAATCACCGCACTGCCCCAGGTCGCCCCCATAACAAAGCCGACCGAATAGCAGGCCAGAATCAGGCCTATGCTGATATCCGTATAACCCTCCAGCTCCATTCGCAGGGACACCAGCGTGCCCAGCATCGCGCTGCCACTGATCAGCAGAGCGAGACTGAGAAACAGGGCCGCCAGAGAGAACACTACATTTGCCATGCCGGGAGTCTAGCAAGGCAGCGTGGAAACGTCAGGAAGAGAATGCCGGATCGGGCAAATGCAAAACGACTTTTACATCTGGCCGAAGCCCGACTATACCGGCAGGCCAAGCCTGCGCGCTTCCATCCGCCGCAGGAACTCCAGCATGATCTGCCGGTACAAATCCTCACCAAGCCATTTATCTTCAACCCCGGAATCGATATTCGGGTTGTCATTCACTTCAACCACCACCACGCGATCGCCGCTTTGTTTGAGATCAACGCCATACAGCCCGTTACCCATCAGTCGCGCCGCCTTGGTGGCAACACGCAGCACCTTGGCCGGCACTTCCTGAATGGCCATGGTCTTATAGCGGCCACTCTCGGTCGTGCCACCGTCCTTATGATTGTAAATCTGCCAGTGCCCTTTGCTCATAAAATACTGACAGGCATACAGCGGCTTTTTGTTCAGCACACCGACACGCCAGTCATAGTCGGTGTACATATACTCCTGCGCCAACACCACAGCACTTTGCTTGAAGTACTCAACCAGAGCTGCCTCAAGCTTCTCGACACTATCGGCCTTGCTGATGCCACGGGAAAAAGATCCGTCCGGAATTTTCAGGACCACAGGCAAGCCAATATCCTCAACCAGTGCGGCCGCATCCATCTTGCCGTCCTTGAACAGAAAACGGGTCTTTGGCACCGGCACCCGGTGTGCCTGCATCAGCTCGGCAAAATAAATCTTGTTAGTGCAACGAAGGATTGAGCCCGGATCATCCATCACCACCATGCCTTCCTTTTCCGCCTTGCGCGCAAACTGATAGGTATGATGATCCAGCGCCGTGGTTTCACGAATAAACAGCGCGTCATACTCGGCCAGACGCGGATAGTCCTCACGGCCGATCAGCTCGACATTGATGCCCAGCCCGGCGCCGGCCTTGATAAAGCGCTTCAGCGCAACCGGGTCCGACGGCGGCAGCTTTTCATTCTCGTTCACCAGAACCGCGAGATCGTAACGATACTTGCGCCGACCACTGGATTTACGCCAGACCCGGGCATTGAACGCCTCAATGGCTGCAGCGAAGGCATCCTCTTCCCCACCCTTGAGCTGGTGCACACCAACCGAACGGACCGACTCGATATTCCATTCGGCATCACGACGACGGAACTCCAGTTGCAGGATTGGAGACGGCAATTGATCGAATACCTGACGCGCCAGCTCCTGAATTCCCTGATGCTCGGTCTGGCCGAAATACAGCTTGATGGAAAACCGGTCCTTGACCTCACTATGCTTCTTCATCGCCTTATCGAGGACCGCATCCATGGATTCAAAATGCAGCCCGTACAGGGCCTTGCGGGACAGGTCATTTACCGTGCGTACCGACGGCAGCACCCGGTGACTGCGAGCCTCCGCCAGCAGCGAGCAATAATAACCCGGACTCAGATAACGGTAGCTGCGACAGAGGTTGATGACCTGAACCCGACCCGGCGGAAACTGGGTGGCATTATCCAGATACTCCCGCGCTGTCATGAGATGCCTGGCGGGATAATAGGCCGCCCAATCCTTGATATCTTCGACGACCAAAACGACGTGCGTCATTGTGCTCCCTTGTGGGCTGTGGCGACCGGTACGCCACTTTACCGGCAGGCATGGTCAGCCTGCCAGTAGTAGCTGCACAGAAATATTCCCGTCCCCGGCTCAGTAGGCCGCGTCCGTCCCCTGCGCTGGACCAGCACCCTTGTTGCCCGGATGGCCGGCCTTCTCCAGTGCCTGCTGCACCTCCGGCGGCATATACTCCTCGTCGTGCTTGGCCAGTACTTCTTCGGCTTCGAAATAGTCGCTGCTTACCAGCGTGCCGTTGGCAACAATCCCCTGCCCCTCACGGAACAGGTCCGGCAGGATGCCCTCGTAGCGAACGGTAAAGGTGCCTTGCCCGTCAGTGAGGTCAAACAGTACCCCCAGGCCATCGGCCTCACGCCGGACCGAACCTGTTACCACCAGCCCGCCGACCCGCATCCGCGCCCCCTCCGGCGCCTCACCACTAACCACCTGCTGTGGCGTATAGAACAGGTTGATGTTCTGGCTAAGGGCATAAAGCACCAGCCCTACTGCCGTGCCCAGACCGACAACCAGACCCAGGACAATCAGCAAACGCTGCTTGCGAAGCGGATTCATTACATGACTCCCATCAGAAATTACTGCCCGGACTGTTCGCGCCGGGCAAGACGACGCAGATCTTCACGCACTTTTTTCTGGCCGCGATATGCCAACCACAGGTTGCCGGCAATCAGCAGTGCAGAAATGCCGTACGCAGACCAGACATAAACCCCATGGGTTCCCATCTGCAGGAATTCGGAAAACGAATCAAAGTACATCAGTGCAACTCCTTGACCCAGCCACTCTTGCGCTCACGCCAGAGCAGTTCGGCGCGAGCGCGCCACAACACCGAGACAGCGAACAACAGATAAATGCCCAGCATACTGACCAGCAGCGGCGTCAGCATTTCCGGCGGCATGCTGGTTTTGCCGACCAGCTTCAGCGTGCTGCCCTGATGCAGGCTGTGCCACCATTCCACGGAATATTTGACAATCACCACGTTAATCACCCCGACCAGCGCCAACAGCCCGGCGGCGCGACCGGCCTGACGCGGATCCGGAATGGCATTGATCAACGCCATCACCCCCAGATAAAGGAAGAACAGGATAAGCATCGAAGTCAGCCGGGCATCCCACTCCCACCAGGTGCCCCAGGTCGGCTTGCCCCAGATCGCTCCGGTGATCAGGGCAATGGCGGCGAGCACAGCACCAAACGGCGCGATCGCCTTGATCATGACCTCGGCCATTTTCATCCGCCAGACCAGATTCACCAGCCCGGCCACACCCATCGCCACATAGCCCAACAAAGCGCCGCTGGCCGCAGGTACATGAATAAAAATAATCCGGTAGCTGTTGCCCTGCTGATAATCCTCCGGGGCAAACGCCAACCCCCAGACCAGACCGGTTGCGGTAATCAGCAACGCCAACGGCCACAACCACGGCAGAACAATGTCGCTGAAACGGTAGAAGTAGCGTGGCGAGCCAAGCTGATGGTACCAACGGGTCAGTGTGTTCCAGATCATGATCAGTTTCCCGAGCTGATTCGCAGGCCGGCCGCCACCGCAGCAGGAGCCAACACCAGTGACGCCAGCATCATGGCTGCCAGCAGCGCCAGCACCCCGGACACCGGCAGGCCATTTGCCGCATAGGTCACTACACCGGCACCAAACACCAGCACCGGCACGTACAAGGGCAGCACCAGCAACGACAGCAAAATACCGCCGCTACGCAGAGATACCGTCAAGGCTGCACCGATGGCACCCAGTGCAATCAGGGTCGGCGTGCCCAGTAACACGGCCACAAACAGCACCGCGATGGCCGGCTCCGACAGGTGCAGCATGTAACCCAGCAAGGGTGCCATCAGCACCAGCGGCAAGCCGGTCAGTATCCAGTGCGCCACCAGCTTTGCCAGCACCGGAATATAAAGGCTCTGCGGCGCAGTCAGCAGCTGCTCCAGTGCGCCGCATTCGTGATCGGCCCGGAACAGGCCGTCCACTGACAATAACACCGCCAGTAGCGCGGCCACCCAGACCACGCCGGGCGCCAGAGTCGCCAGCAGCTCAGGCCGCGGTGATACCCCGAGTGGAAACAACGCCACCACCATGACGAAGAAAAACAACGGATTGATAATCTCGGCCGGGCGACGCCAGGCCAGCAGCAACTCACGGCTCAGGGTGGCGGAAAAACTCACCGCACCTCTCCGGCACCGCGTCCCAGACATATCTGCCGGGCTTCGCCGTCAAGGCGGTGGTGCGAGCTGTACAGCACCAGCGCACCGGCATCGGCCAGTTGCCGCAGACGCGTCTCGATCAGAGCGACGCCATCCACATCCAGTGCGGTAAAGGGTTCGTCGAGCAGCCAGACGGACTTATCCAGCAACCACAGCAATGACAGCGCCACCCGCCGGGTCTGGCCAGCGGAAAGCTGCGCCACCGGCACGGTCTCGTAACCCGCCAGACCAAGACGGGCCAGCGCCTGCCCGGCCTGCTCGGCAGCCAGCCGCTGTTGATGCAGGGCCAGCCACCAATGCAGGTTTTCCAGCGGGGTCAGCTCGACCCGCAGCCCGGGACGATGGCCGAGGCTCAGCATCTGCTGACGCGGATCCTTGCCGGCCGATACCGCCGCCGGCCAACGCAGCTGGCCCTCATAGTGGCCATGCAGGCCGGCGATGATCCGCATCAGAGTGGTCTTGCCGGCACCGTTCGGGCCGGCGACCTGCCAGATCTCACCAGCCGCGGCGGCGAACGACAGACCGGCAAACAGGACACGGTCGTCTCGCTCGCAGGTCAGGTCCTCGGCTTGCAGCAGCGGCAGGTCAGTCACGGGGCTCCGGAGGCGGCAGGATAAAAACGCCGCGCAGTATACCATGAGGGGTGCCGGTATCCTGCGTTAATCAGCGTTACCGCTGCGGCATCGGTGCAAGTGCGGCATCGGTGAACGCTGATCGGCATTGGCGCAAGCAATGCGCCGTACGGGTGCATCACATCATACATGGAGCTGCATTATTCAAGCGCACCTCCATATCCTTTCTGGTGCGAACAGAAATATATCCATGCCGGCAAGCACTTGGAGCGCACCATACGAAAGCATGGCCGCGCTTATCTGCCCTTGTGAATTTTATCCCGCATGGCACAGCTTTTGCTTTGAACACTGCTGAAAGTCCGCAGATGTCTGCCCCAGTACGGCAGCCTGCATCGCGGTACCTTGCCGGCAATGGCGTCGGCATATGGAGCAATGGCGCTCCGAGGAAATGTTGCGAACCGGACTCACCGGCATTGATCACTGCCGGCAAGAGGAACTGGTTTTGGTTGCATATCCCTGGAGAAGCCTGTGCCTGCTACACCCGCTTCATTGCAAAACGACTGGCCACTGACAGATGCAACGACGTCTTCGTTTGCCGTCGCAGACGACACCACCGACCCGCTGGTGGTGATTGGCGGCGGCCCGGTAGGCATGCATTTTGTTCGTCGTATTCTGAGCCACGACCCGACCCGCGAAATTGTTCTCTATGACAGCGAACCCTGGCAGCCCTATGACCGGGTCCGGCTGTCGTCTCTGTTGGCCGGCGAAACCCGGCTGGAACAGATAGCCAATCCACTGCTGACCACCCGGCTGGCCCGGGTCGTATCCCTGCTCAACTGCGCAGTCACCCGGATTGATCCCGACCACCGTCAAGTCCTGGATAGCCGTGGCCAATGGCAGCGCTACGACAAGCTGATTCTGGCAACCGGCTCCTCTGCCGCGATGCCGGACATTGCCAACCTGAACCTGGCCGGTGTTTTCAAGCTGCGCGATCTTGGTGACGCCGAACGCTTGCTGGCACGGCAGATGCGCAGCCGCCATACCGTGGTACTGGGCGGTGGCCTGCTCGGCCTTGAAGCCGCCCGTGCCATGCAACGCAGCCATACCCGGGTGACACTGGTTCATCGCAGCCCACGCCTGCTGAACCGACAACTCGATGATGGCGCCAGCAAATTACTGCAGGAACATGTCGAGAAACTGGGCATTCAGGTATTGCTTAACAGTAGCGTGCGCGCTGTTATCGGCGAGCAGAATGTGCGCCAGATACAGCTCGGCGATGGCCGTCTGCTTGACTGCGACACCCTGATCATCGCCACCGGCATCCGCCCGAATACCGGCCTTGCCACAGAGGCAGGTATTCGTTCCGGTCAGGGATTTCGGGTCGATGACTCCATGCGCACCTCAATCGACAGAATCTATGCGATTGGTGAGTGCGCCGAGCACCGCGGCCTGGTTCACGGCCTGGTCGCCCCGGGACTGGAACAGGCTAACGTGGCCGCCGCACATATTCTCGGCAATCCCGCCCATTACACCGGCTCCATCGCCGCCACATCGCTCAAGGTGGTTGGCCAGCAGACATTCAGCATCGGCAAGCTTGGCGATGAAGAAGATCGCCACTTCAATCGCAGCGTTGTTTATGAAGACAGGGGAAACGGCAAGTACCGGAAAATTATCCTGCGCGGCAATCGTCTGGTCGGCGCGGTAGCTATCGGCGAGTGGACCGAACTGGGTCGGCTGCGTGAAGCCGTTACCGTACAGCGCCGGGTCTGGCCCTGGCAGCAGTGGCGCCTGCGCCGCAGCGGACAGCTCTGGCCGGACAGCAGCGAAGCCAGCGTCCGCAGCTGGCCCGCCAGCGCCACCGTCTGCCATTGCCGTAGTGTCAACCGTGGTGCTCTGGGGCAGTCGATTGCCCAAGGCGCCTGCAGTGTCGCTGCACTAACCGCACAAACCGGTGCCGGCTCGGTATGCGGATCATGCAAACCGCTGCTGGAAGAACTGGTCAGCACTGATACCGCGACATCAGCAACACCAATCCGAATCGGTAAACCACTGCTGCTGACTTCAGCGATCAGCCTGCTACTGGCGCTGCTGATCTGGCTGCTACCACCGATTCCCGCCGCGGTTACGGTTCAGGGCGGCTTTCACCCGGGCGAGCTGTGGACCGATCACCTGCTGAAGCAGATCAGCGGCTTCACTGTTGTCGGCCTGATGGTCGTCGGTCTGGCGATTTCGCTGCGAAAACGCACGCGCCTGAGTATCGGCCAGTTCAATACCTGGCGAGTCGTGCATGTCGTACTCGGCATGGCTGCGGTGATGTTGCTGGTCGCCCACACCGGACTCGACAGCGGCAGCAATCTGAACCGGCTATTGATGTTCGACATGATTGCGATCGCCCTGCTCGGCGCCTTGACCGGCGTGGTCATGGCGATAGAACAACGCTTACCGCCACGCTGGAGCAGGCGACTGCGCAGCAGCTGGAGCATGGCGCATATCCTGCTGCTGTGGCCGCTGCCGGCATTGCTCGGCTTCCACGTTCTCGCCAGCTACTACTACTGAATCGGAATAACGGATGCATATGAGCAACACCTCGCTATGGATCCTCTGGGCACTGATCACACTGGCTCTGTGTGGCTGGCTCGGCTATCGCCTGCTGCTGTCCGATGACAACGAGATTTTCCTGCTCGGCCAGACCAGCCATGGCCACCACCAGATCGAGCTGGCCTGCACCAGCTGCCACAGCTCCGCTTTCGGTGGTCAGGAAGTTCTGCAGGATGCCTGCATGAATTGCCATGGCGAAGCGCTGCGCGCTGCTCAGGATGACCATCCGCGCAGCAAGTTCACCGATCCGCGCAATGCCGACCGACTGGCAGAAATCGATGCCCGTTACTGCGTCGCCTGTCACCGTGAACACAAGCCCGAACTTACCGGCGAGATGGGTGTAACGCGGCCGGATGATTTCTGCTTTCACTGTCATGCCACTATCGCCGAAACCCGACCGAGCCACACCGGCATGGAGTTCAACACCTGTGCCAGTGCCGGTTGCCATAACTACCATGACAACACCGCCCTTTATGAGGATTTCCTGCTGACCCACGCGGGACAGCCGGACTTCCTTGAAAAAATGCGGGTACCTGTGCGCCATAAAGCCATGGACGAGACTCATGGCAAGGCGCTCACCCTGGCCGATATCGACATGCCGGCGAGCCTCGGCATGGACAACGACATCCCCGCTCAGTGGCAGCACAGCGCCCATGCCCTCAGCGGCGTCAACTGCTCTGACTGCCACAGCGACGGCGACACCGAACCGGGCGCTGCATTGCAAGGTGCTGAATGGCAAGGCGCTGAATGGCAAGGCGCTGAATGGATAGAAAAGCCCGATCACAACAGCTGTAAAAGTTGCCACGAAGAACAGGTCAGCGGATTTCTGTCCGGCATGCACGGCATGAGACTTGCTGCCGGGCTGACACCGATGCGCCCGGCGCTGTCCTGGAAGCCGATGCGCAAACAGGCTGCCGACATCACGCTGAGCTGCAACAGCTGCCATCAGGCCCATGACTACAACCCGGTTCGCGCTGCCACAGAAAGCTGCCTCGGCTGCCATGCCGACAACCACTCACTGGCTTACCGGAACTCAAAACACGCCGCGCTCTGGCAGCAGGAAATTTCCGGCAATGCGGAGAGCGGCAGCGGAGTGTCCTGCGCAACCTGCCACCTGCCGAGAGAGACGCACCTGAAAGACGGCAAGGATGTTGTCCGGGTACAGCACAACCAGAACCACAACCTGAGACCGGTGGAAAAAATGGCACGCGCTGTCTGCATGCATTGCCATGGCCTCGGTTTCACCCTTGACGCGCTGGCCGATCCGGCCCTGCGCGCCAACAATTTCCAGGGCCGTCCGGCGGCACATATCGACAGCATCCGGATGGCTGAGGAAAGGCTGCGACAGCAGCAGGAGAACCGCCAGAACCGGGATACCGGCCGATAACTGGCATTTCAGTGTTTCACTCACGAACGAGGACGATGACATGAACAGCAAGACACCACGTTTCACCCTGATCACACTGACCAGTCTGGCACTTCTCAGCGGCTGTTCCGGCGACAAGGCAGCACCGACGGGTATTGCACCACAGAAATTCACCGATGCCCTGTTTGCGGTAATGGAAGCAGACCGAACCGTCTACACCCGCAAGGTAGTACAGCGTCTGGCGAACGAGGAGAAAGTTATCAAGGCCAGTGAACACTGGTCCGATGACAAGGCCCTGCCATTGCCGGCGCAGATGTTCCGGTTCGGCTCTGAAGCTGTGGCCGAAAAAACCGATGCTTTCAGTTACACCCTGCAGTCGATCTGGCCGATCAATGAACAGAACTCGCCGAAAACCCAGATGGAACGCGATGGCCTGCAGTATGTGGTCGATAATCCGGGCAAAAACTTCTACGGCGAAGAAAAACTGGGAGGCGTCACCTACTTCACCGCCGTGTACCCGGATGTCGCCGTGTCACCGGCCTGTATCAGCTGTCATAACGAACACCGCGACACCCCGCGCAGCGATTTCAAGATCGGTGATGTGATGGGCGGCGTGGTCATTCGCGTACCACTGTAATGATCTCGCGGGCACTGATACGCGAGGTCAGCGCCTGCGCCCTGCTGGCAGCGATGCTGGCAGGGTGCAGTCCGGGTGAACAACCGGGGCAATTGATCTGGCAAAACAACTGCCAGGTCTGCCACGGCCCCGGGCTGGCCGGAGCGCCGCGCATCGGCAATCAGACTGACTGGGCAGCACGACTGACGCAGGGCACCGACACACTGATTGACCATGCCATCCATGGCTATGCCGGCCCGGGTGGACATGAAATGCCGGCTCGGGGCGGGAATCCGTCACTCTCTGATGCCGACATCGCCGCTGCCGTGAACTACATGATTTCCCAAAGCCGATAAATTCTTTCAACGGAGACACACCATGACACCGGAACAGAAAATACTTGTGCAACAGAGCTTCACTAAAGTGGTGCCGATTGCCGATCAGGCCGCGGCACTGTTCTATCAGCGCCTGTTCTCCCTGGACCCGACCCTGCAACCGCTGTTTCGCGGCAACATGGAGGAACAGGGCCGCAAACTGATGAAAATGATCGGCACCGCCGTGAATGGTCTTGATGATCTCGACGCGCTGGTACCGGCCGTGCAGGATCTCGGTCGCCGCCACGTCGGTTATGGTGTCGAGGACGGCCACTACGACACCGTTGGCGCCGCCCTGATCTGGACCCTTGAACAGGGCCTGGGCGATGCCTTTACCAATCCGGTGCGCGAAGCCTGGGTCACGGTCTACGGCATTCTCGCCAGCACCATGAAAGATGCCGCTGCCAAGGTTGCCAGCCCGGCCAAGAAAGGCCTGTTCGGCAGCCTGTTCTCGCGCTGAGTATCGACTGTTCTTGCAGGCTCCGATGTCCGCCGGCATGCTGCGCGGACACGGGCTGGCAAGGGGGAGTCGATGGCCACCGAGATCGAACGCAAATTTCTGCTGCGCGACACCGGCTTTCTGCAGGGCCTGCCCGGCGAGCGGATCTGTCAGGGCTATCTCAGCGATGCCGTGGATGCCACGGTACGGGTGAGACTGGTCGGCAATCAGGGCTTTCTGACCATCAAGGGCCGCAGTCACGGCATTTCCCGCAGCGAATTCGAGTACCCGATTCCTGCCACCGATGCCGAACAGTTGCTGGCCATGTGCGGCGCCAGTCGTATCGACAAGACTCGCTATCGCATTCCCCATGGCGGCCATCTGTGGGAAGTGGACGTATTCAGCGGCGCCAATGAGGGGTTGGTGGTGGCGGAAATCGAGCTGGCCAGCGAGGAAGAAGTGTTTGCCCGCCCCGACTGGCTCGGCGAAGAAGTCAGCCACGACAGCCGATACTTCAACAGCCAGTTAAGCCGTCAGCCATTCTCCGGTTGGTGACCCGGACCACTGTCATAAAACTTTCTTTTGCCGCTGACCCCGAGGACGCGGCAAGGTTGCCCCCGAATGGATACTGACACGGCGAAGGACTTGCCCGTCGAGAGACCAACCCATGCCGAAAGCCACCATTGATGTCCTTCGCCGACACGCCCGGCGCGTCCATGATGATGTCGCCGCGATGCTCAGCACCGATGCCGAGCTGGAAGAAGATGCCATTCACGGCCTGCGCGTAGCCGCCAAGGAGGTCCGCGCGCTCTGGCAGCTACTGAAGCCCTTGCTGGACGACGCTCGCGCCGAGCAGGCCATTGCCAGCCTGGGCGAAGCCGCTGCCAGCCTCAGTGAGGCACGCGACCAGTACGTTACCGCCGATACTCTGGCCCGACTCTGCCGCAGGGCGCGCAGCAAGGATGCCCGCCATGCACTCGAAAGTGCACTGCAGTTGCTTCAGGCCGGACGCTCCGACAAGGGCACTCGCGCCGTCGCCTCAAGGCAACTACGAGAAACCTGGGCCGAAGACGGCAAGCGCTGGGACACCCTGGACATCAGAATCAGTCAGTCTGAACTGATCTCGGAAGGCTACGGACGCCTGTACCGGAAAGCTCATCGGCTAACTCACAGCGCCGTACTGAATGATGACATCCAGCTCTGGCACTCACTGCGGAAATGGGTCAAATATCTGGCCCTGACGCTGCCACTGATCGACAACAGTGACAAACTGGAAAACCTGTGCACAGACGTTGCCCGGCTAGGCAAAAAGCTTGGTCGCCTGCACGACCTGGACAGGTTGCTGAGCGAACTGGCAGCTCTGGAATGGCCTGATCACGGCAGCGAACGAGCGGCATATGTGGGCCATCTTGTTCATCGTGAGATGGGTGCCCTGCTTGAGGAATGTGCCGCACTGGCAAAGGATCTTTTTCATGACGAGCCGCGCAGTTTTATCCGCGAACTGAAACGGCAAAGCCGCTGAATCATTCCTGTAGCATGGCCTCCACATCTATACCTGTGGTCATAACACCGATCGCCTCCGCGGTGTTCGGGTCATGCAGACGGATGCTGACCTGAACCTGGAATTTCCCGGTGGAAGCATCGTACTCGATCCGGTCGATGAAAATGCTTTCTCCACCCGGTGGAAATACATTTCGGTATTTACTCTCGTCGCCTTGCCAGTAGTCCGAAGTAATCCGGCTGATCCCGACATTCAAACCAGCCCGGTCCATCACCAGAATTTCGGTAAACAGCCCAGCACCCTTGGCCTGCACCACCTGCAGATATTGCGACAACCGACTGGCCTGAATCAGACTGATCAACTCATAAGACCCGGCTTCAAGCTCCCTGACCCATTGCCGATCAAGCTGATGGATTTCTTGCGCTGATATTTCACCTCGCTTGCGATTGGCATCGATCACCGCCGAAGTTACCTCGGCGGACCTGGCAACAGGTAGCAGCCTTGCCTCCACCATCCGCATCAGCTTGCCAACCTCCATGGCAGACAGCTGCACAGTCGCGGTGTTGCAACGCGACATCATGCTATCGAATCGCACAAGGAAGCCCGGACGAGTACCGAGAAAATCATTCGAGAAGTAAACGCCGAGCGGCGCGTACTTCTCGAACCGGCTGTATATCAACGGCCCCGGATCACGCTCGCCGAGAAACCGGTTTACCGTGTGAATGTCTGCGAGAAAGGCATCAATACGACCGGATTCGAGCAGACTGACCAGCTGCCCGATGGAAGTCACCTCCTCGCTCAAAGCCATCCCGCGCTGCGCCAGCCAACCACTCTGGTTACTGCCCAGCACGCTGCCAAGGCGTCGACCCAGCGGAAAGCTTTCGTCATAGAGCAGCCGCTCGCTGAGACCGAACCAGTACCATTTCTCCAGTGCCAGCGGCGCCGAAAGAGTGGCGTGCTGATCCATTTCTGCAAACGGCATGGCACTGAATAATCCATCGGCCAGACCGTTCTGAACATTGAAGCGGGCCCGCCGCCACGGCACCACCCTGACTTCATAGGGCAAACCCACGGCGCGGAAAACACAGGCTAGCGTATCAACCGCCGTGCCGGTGATGCGACCCTCCTCCTCAATCTGATAGGGCGGAGCCGGGCTGGTATCAAGCAGAATCCTGCCAGTGGCAGTCACTGGCAGAAACAACAGCCCAGCCAGTAGCAGGCCTGCCAAAAAAACTGGTTGTCGGCTTCCGGACATGACAGCGTAGTCCCTCGCTGCGCCAATGCATTGCAACCAGACTAGCGCATTCATTCGCTGCTGTACCGTTACCTTTCTCACAGCCTCAAGCGCCATCATTATGCCAGCGCTCTTATTCCGCTAAGCCCGCGCATACTTTCCTGCCTTGCTGTTTGAATAAACTCTTGCAGAAATGGCACGCCAGCTTCTTCACCCCGAAACCCGGCATACAGGGTGCGCCAGATACCTTTTTCACCAAGTGGCAAACTGCAGATCAGGCCGTGCTGCAGATACTCGCTGATCGCCCAGTTTGGTAACGCCGCCACGCCGCGCCCGGCAGCCACCAACTGAATCATCATCGGGGTCAGTTCGGTTTTGCGAATCTGCGCCGGTTCGACACCGGCCGGATCAAGAAACGCAGTAAAGATATCAAGCCGCTCCCGCTCCACCGGATAGGTAATCAGGGTTTCATCCGCCAGCGCCCCGGCATCCACAAAGGCGCGCGGCGCCAGCGCCGAATCCCGCGCCACTGCCAGCACCAGCTCATAACTGAATAACGGCACCCAGAGCAGCGCATCGTGTTCGACCGGGTCCGAGCTGATCACCATATCCAGATCACCGCGCAACAATGCCGGCTGCGGGGCAAAGGCAAAGGCGGCGGACAGGTCCAGTTCGACCTGCGGCCACTGTTCGCGAAACCGGTCCAGCGCCGGCATCAGCCATTGGAAACAGGCATGGCATTCAATCGCCAGATGCAATCGGCCGGACTGGCCGGTGGCCAGCGAACGGATATCGCGCAAGCCCTGACGCATCAACGGCAGCACCTGATCCGCCAGCACCAGCAGGCGCTCACCGGCCACAGTAAAGCGCACCGGCCGGGTACGCCGGTTCAGCAGACTGACGCCGAGGCGGTCCTCCAGATCACGCAGCTGATGCGACAGCGCCGACTGGGTGACATGCAATCGCTCGGCCGCCTCGACCAGAGAACCGGCCTCGCGAATAGCATCAAGGGTTTCCAGATGGCGCAGACCTATCATGAGTTTTTCTCATCTTAAAGATTTATAACGTGATTTTGTCTCACAATGGCAAGGCACCACAATCCCTGCCGACAGCTTCGATCACTTTGCCACGGGCACCCGGATTGCCTGCGGCCGGCAGGAGACAGACCATGACCACCCTTCATTCCCCCGGCTTCCCCCGTATTGGCGCCCGCCGCGAGCTGAAGCAGGCGCTGGAGGCCTACTGGGCCGGCACCCTGCAGGCCTCCGAGCTGGAGCATGTCGGCCGCACCCTGCGCGCCCGCCACTGGCAGCAACAGGCCGATGCCGGTCTGGACCTGCTGCCGGTCGGTGACTTCGCCTGGTATGACCCGATTCTGGAGTGGAGCTGCCTGCTCGGCGCTGTGCCGGCCCGCTTTCACCAGGCGGACGATCAGCCGGTCAGCCTCGACACCCTGTTCCGCATGGCCCGCGGCCGCGCCCCGGAAGGCGAACCGGCAGCGGC
>JBECKT010000023.1:0-5352 GCA_040235405.1 Alcanivoracaceae bacterium | reverse complement strand
TTATCAACCGTCGCAGCATCTCGGTGGCGCGGCCCTGTTGTTCCTGCGCGGCCTGTACAGCGACAGCCGCGGAGTCTGTTTCCAGCCGCCGACCATCGCGCTGGTTGAGTCACTGGATGCACTGTTCCGCGGCCAGCCTAATGGAGCGCGCCAATGAGCACTGAATTCTGTAGGAGCGGTCGATCGACCGCGATATTTCCACAGAGGATCGCGGCTGATCAGCCGCTCCTGCAGTGGAGATTATTCTGGAGGTCCGATGTCCTCTGAGCTGCTTTCGCTGCAACATCCGGCGCTGGCGCAACTGGACCAGTGGATTGCCGACGGCTGGATGCGCCCGCTGGACCGGGCGCTGGCAGCGCTGTTACTGGATGATGGTGACGAGCAGGACAGCCGGGTGCTGTTGCTGGCCGCGCTGGCCAGTCAGCAACTTGGTCAGGGCGATATCTGTGTCGATCTGCAACGAGCCACGACGACCCCGGCGCAACTGTTCCCGCATCCGCCGCGCAGCGACAACGCCGAGTCACCGCTGAGCTGGTTGCAACAGCAAACGCTGGAATCACTGCTGACCGCCCTGCGTAATTCAAACGTCGTCAGCAATAACGCCGGAATCGACAGCGCACCGCTGGTGCTGCATGACCAGCTGCTCTATCTGCGTCGCTATTATCGTTATGAAAGCGATGTTGCGGCGCAGATTGACGAACGTCTTGGTCACCCGGTTGCCACCCCGTCACAAATTGGCGAGCGTCTCGACAATCTTTTTCCGGCGCGCAACGACAACCAGCCGGACTGGCAGAAAATTGCCTGCGCGCTGGCCAGTCGCAGCGCCTTTACCCTGATCACCGGCGGCCCCGGCACCGGCAAGACCACCACTGTGGTACGTCTGCTCGGCCTGTTGCAGTCGGTGGCCATGGAACAGGGCAAGCCGTTGCGTATTCGTCTGGCGGCGCCCACCGGCAAGGCGGCAGCGCGGCTGAAAGCGTCGATCAGCGGCGCCATTGCCGACCTGCCGCTTACGGAAAATATTCGCGCCGAAATTCCGGCCGATGTCAGCACCCTGCACAAACTCCTGGGCAGCCGTCCGGACAGCCGGCGTTTCCGTCATGACCGGCATAATCCGCTGCACGCCGATCTGGTGGTGGTTGATGAAGCCTCGATGATGGACTTGGAAATGACCGCCAGCCTGCTCAATGCCCTGCGCCCGGACACGCGCCTGATTCTGATTGGTGACAAGGATCAGCTCGCCTCGGTGGAGGCCGGCGCGGTTCTGGGCAATCTCTGTCACGGCGCGGATCAGGGCCAGTACAACGAGGACACCGTGGGTTGGCTGGCGCAGCACTGCAACGTTGATGTCAGCGCGTTTGCCGGCAATGGCAGCGCGCTGGCGCAGCAGGTGGCGATGCTGCGCGTCAGTCACCGGTTCAGCGCCGACAGCGGTATCGGCGAGCTGGCGCGGGCGGTAAACGCTGGTGATCGTGACCGGATCCATACAGTCTGGCAAAAAAACCATCAGGACATCGAACGGCTCAGCCTGAATACCCTGCATGACAGCAGGTTGACCCGGCTCGCCGTTGAAGGTTACCGGCACTACCTGACGCAACTTGCCGCGCTACGCCCGCCGCAGGCAGAGCAGATTGATCCGTGGGCCGGTGCCGTACTTGATGCGTTCGATGACTTCCAGCTGCTTTGCGCCCTGCGCGAAGGCGATGCCGGGGTCAGCGGCCTGAACCGGCGCGTCGCCCGGGCCCTGCAACAGGCCGGCCTGATCAGTCGCGGCGAAGGCTGGTATGAGGGCCGACCGGTGATCATGACCCGCAACGATTACCAGCTCGGCCTGATGAACGGCGATGTCGGTGTCACCCTGAATGTGGCCGGCGCCGATCAGCCTGCCATGCTCCGGGTCGCGTTCCGGCTGCCGGACGGCCGCATCAGTCTGGTACTGCCCAGCCGGCTGGATGCGGTCGAGAGTGTCTATGCCATGACGGTGCACAAGTCGCAGGGCTCGGAATTCCGTCACGCCGCACTGGTGTTGCCGGAATCACATCAGGCAGTCAGCCGCGAGCTGCTCTACACCGCCATTACCCGGGCACGCCAGCGCTTTACCCTGGCCGGCACCGCCGGCGCACTGGCGCAGCCGGCCAGACCAACGGTGCGCGCATCCGGGCTGGCAAAAAGGTTGCATGGTTGATTCAGGAAGCCGGCGCATCCCCGTAGGAACCGTCGCATACCCGTAGGAGCCGTCGACCGACGGCGAAAGCCTTTCGCGGCCGATCGACCGCTCCTACAGTGGGCATAGCGGGCAGTGGGAATAGCGGGTTTGCCTGTTGACTCAGGTCAGTGTCCTATAACCTGAACCACGGGATGATCAAACCAAGACTCAGGGAGAATTCAGCATGCGCTTTCGCCAGATCCGTGACGTCCTTGACTGGACTCGCACTTTCCATGACACCCTCGCCAACGACTATGACGGTCTCGCCAAAGGTCACGAAAAGGAGCGGGTCGGCATGCTGCTGCAATATCTGGCCGAACATGAGCGCGCCCTGAGCGCTGCCCTGCAGCATTACGAGGAGGACGCCGCCAGCGCGCTGCTGGCGACCTGGTACGATCAGGCTCCGGAGGTCAAACTGCCGCCGGACGTGAACAGCCTCTGCGATACCCTGGAGAAGGTCGATACCGATACCGTGCTGGCGCTGGCGCTGATATTCCACGACCTGCTGATCGACATGTACCAGACGCTGACCGCCAAGGCTCCTACGCCCGCAGTAAAAGCCCTGTTTGACAGCCTTGTCAGCCAGGAAACCCGCGAAAAAATGCGCACCGTGCGCGACGCGCTACGTCTCGAAGATCTCTGATTGATTCCTGCTTAACCCCGTTATTGATGTCACGCCGGTCCTGACCGGCGTGACATCGTTGTGGCATGATTGGCGATATCCTGCAGCACAGCGAGCAGATATCCGACAATGCGCGTCCTACTCTGGCCATTGCTTTTCCCTGGCCTATTGCTTTTCTCCAACCTGGCGCTGGGCCATCCCGGCGGGGTCGACCGTCATGGTGGTCACACCGACCGCAGCAACGGCCATTACCACTGCCACCGCGAACCCTGTCAGTCAGCACAGCAGCAACAACAGGATGCTCTTGACGAAGCGCGTCAGCAGGGCCGTGCGTTTTCCCTGCTGTACGACCGCCGTGACTGGCCGCACTGGCGTGACGAGGATGGCAACTGCCGCGACACCCGCGCGGAAGTGCTGATTCAGAGCAGTCGTGTGCCAGTGACATACCGGGATGCACGGCAGTGCGTGGTGGACAGCGGCGAATGGCTCGACCCTTACAGCGGCCAGCTGATTTATCAGGCAGCGGAACTTGATATCGATCATCTGGTGCCGCTCAAGCATGCCCACGGTCATGGCGGTAACAACTGGCCACTGCGCCGGCGCGAGGCATTCGCTAACGATATCGACAACCTGCTGCCGGTGAGCGCGTCACTGAACCGGACCAAGGGCTCATCCAGCCCGGACCAGTGGCTGCCGCCGGATCGAAGTTACTGGTGTGAATACGGCCGCCGCTGGCAAACCGTCAAACAGCGCTATGCACTGATGGTGACACCACCGGAACTGGCCGCGCTGAACGGGCTGATGCAAACCTGCCCCCGGATCAGTAGTGCGCCCTGAGCAGGTCAGAAGAAATAGATCAGCTCAAGCTGAATCATGTCTTCGCGGGAAAACACTGCCAGCGGTTTGTCCGGGGCAATGCCGTTGAAAATCTCGTCTGCGGTCGGCGGGTCACCGGCACGACTGTAGATGCTTGCCTCCAGTGTTGCCCGCCAGCGCTGACCGAACCGGCGACTCGATTCGAGAGTGTAGACGCGCTCTTCGGTTTGCGGGTCCCAGATCAGCCCCCAAAGGAGTTCGGTGCCGGCGATATCGTTGAAGGTCAGGCGGTTGCCAAGCAACCAGTCGCTGGCCAACGGCGACACAAAATTATCGGCGCGGTCTTCCCACAGGTATTCGACAATCCAGCCCAGATCCATATCGCTGCCGAACAGACCCACTTGGGTGTACTCAAAACCGGCATCGGCAGCATGCATGCGGCGCTCGAAACGATTACCGCTGCGGGCGATGGCTTCCAGTTTGAACAGCCAGCCGCCAAGCAGATACTGGGCTTCGAGACCGGACTGTTCGATTACCGGGTAGAACGGATCAAGTCGCGGTTTGAAGCCGGGTGGTAACGGACCGCCAACCCAGCCCGCGGCCTGTGCATCGGCCAAATTCGGAATCAACAACGGCTCGCGACCATTGCCGGAAAAATGTGACAACGCCAGTTGCAGGCTGCCGAACATCTGCTGCCAGCGAATCGCTGCATCAACCCGGTGCTGTTCTGCCCGGGAGGCGTAGCTGGCATCGTCGGTATCGACTGGCACAGGCAATCCGGGCCGACCATCCGGGCCGGTAAAAGTGCGCTCACGAAAGCCCGGCAACACGTACAGATCAAGCGTGCCCCAATCCCGCACGGTGGAGATATTGATCATCGGCTGGCCGAGTTTGTCTTCACCATCGGGCTGCTCGACCGCGTCGGTCTGGTTGATGATATCGACCAGATGCCGGCCTTCGGTCACGCCCCAGAACACCTTGCCGATACCGACCCGTGACTCCCAACCATCCGCCACGTGCAGCCAGATCAGCTCGCGGATATCGGCATGGCTGCGCTGGCTGTCGTTCTCATCAATTCGCGCAAATGGCACAAAGGTGAACAGATCACGGCGCTCATTCCACTCGTGCAGCAACTCGCCACGGACATACGCCGAACCGTTATGCCAGTAATCCGGGTTGCCCGGGCCTTCGGTAAAATAGCGCCCTTCCAGACCGGTTTCGCCACGCCACTGCCAGGCCAGCGCCGGTGCGCTGACAAGCAGTAACAGGCAGGCAGCAGGAAAACGCAGCATCAATCAGCGCGCCCGCATCAGGCTGTTCCGGGTGAAATCTGCTTCGCTCAAACCGGTATTGAAGCGGTAGTCGCTCCACAGCAATTCAGTGGATTTGCCAGTCTGGTGGTTGACCATTTCCATCTTGCCCGGCTGCCAGAAGCGCTCCAGATGCAGGCTGTGGCCCGAGACAGTCAGCGTTTTCAGATGGCTCTGCTTGCGGTCAAAGTAATCGATTTTGTGCACCCGGTATTCGGCCTGATCCATCCAGACAACCTGGCGGGTGTAACCGGAATACTGGTCCTGCGGATAACGCTCGTAGACAAAGCAGGTCAACTCGCCACAGGGCTCATCGCGCAGATATTTGTAGCGGTATTTTTCCACTTCCTGGGCACGCATATCTTCAAAAGCAAATTCGCTGCCCATAAAAGAACCGG
>JBECKT010000167.1:0-4906 GCA_040235405.1 Alcanivoracaceae bacterium | reverse complement strand
CCGCCCTGCTCACAGATAAAACCGCAAACCCGGCGGCCATCGGCCAGCTCCACCTTGCCGATGCCGAGGGGGGCCGGAATGGCGGCAACAAAACTGCCAAATTCCGCTTCCGGTAGCGACCAGACTTCCACCTCGATTGCCGCGCCGCTATCGGCGCGGACCATGGCCGGACGCCAGGGCGGACCGCCGGGCAAGGCATAAAGACGATAACAGGGCGCGCTACGCGTCGCCTGCACCAGCCAGCCACCGCGACTGCTGAGCTGATGATTGAGCGGCATGCCGCTCAGGTGGGCGCCGCAAACCACTACCTCGATGCGGCCGGTTACCGGCAGGGGCGAGGCATCACGCAAACGATGGCCACAGGCACCGATCGGCTGGTCATAACAGCCGAGCCAGCGCTGCGCCAATGCCAGCAATGCGGCGTCAGTAAATGCCGGCGCCGACAGCGTCATGCCAAATGGCATGCCAGCCTCGGTAAAACCGGCCGGTACCGCCACCGCGCACAGATCAAGCAAATTCATAAAATTGGTGTAGTAACCGAGCTCATTGTTGCGGGCAATCGGCGCCTCATTGACCTCGCTGATACGGAAATGCCGGCCGGCAGTAGGGGTCAGCAGAACATCGCAACCATCGAACAGGGTGCTTGCCTGCTGACGCAAAGCCGCCAGCCGATATTCGGCAGAAAAATAATCCGCCGCCCGGAGCTCGCCTGCATTGCCAATAATTTCCTGAATCTCCGGCAACACGGTTTCCGGGGCATCGCGCAGAGTCGCTTGCGCTGCGAGCCAGCGCTCGGCGACCCAGGGCCCCTGATACAGCAGCCCGGCAGCTTCGCTGAAGGGCGAAAAATCGACCTCCGCCACCGAGGCACCCAGCTCTCGCCACTGGCTGATGACACGGGCAAACGCTGCCTGATAATCGGCGTCCGCAAAGAAACGCAACTGATCCGCACGCGGTACGGCAATGCGCAATGATTCACTATTGAACGCGATATCCCTGCCCTGTCGGCGGTACGGGTCAAGCGGATCGGGCCCTTCAAGCAGCGCAGAAATGATCGCCCCGTCATGCGGGTCCAGGACAAACAGCGACGGGCAGTCGAGCGTCCGGCAGGCCGGCACCATGCCGTGACAGGACCAGCGGCCGCGACTGGGCTTGATCCCGATCAGATTATTGAACGCCGCCGGGATCCGGCCGCTCCCCGCCGTATCAGTACCCAGTGCGAAACAGACTTCACCAAGCGCCACAGCCACCGCTGAACCTGAGCTGGAACCGCCGCTGATATAAGCCGGATCAAAAGCATTGCGAGTAGCGCCAAACGGCGAGCGGGTGCCGACCAGTCCGGTAGCGAACTGATCCATGTTGGTTTTACCAAGTGGAATCGCGCCGGCATCAATCAGCCTGCTGACGATGGTAGCGGTCTCGGTCGGCAACCGGTTGAGCCCCTCGCATGCCGCGGTGGTAGGCACGCCGGCCAGATCGATGTTGTCCTTGATGGCAAACGGAATGCCGAACAGCGGCAAGGTATCCGGTGAGTGACCATCGAGACGATCCAGCACCGGCTTTAATGCGCGATTATCGAGCACGGTGATCCAGGCGTGATGATCGGCATGGGCCTGAATCCGCAAACGCAGCTGATCCACCAGCGCCCGCGGCGTGACGCTGCCCTGTCGATACAGATGATGCAACTCGGTTACTGACATTTTCATGCGCCGTCCTCCCTGATCACCAGCAGTACCTGTCCCGTAGCAAGGGACGTGCCGGGTTCGCAAAGCAACCGGATCACTTCACCGGAAACGTGCGCCTGTACCGGAATCTCCATCTTCATCGATTCGATCACTGCCACCGTATCGCCTTCACTGACCCGTGCACCAATCTGCACCGGCAGCTGCCAGAGACTGCCGGGCACGCTGCTGCTGATGGCGTGTTCACCAATGCCGAGCATGGTATCTTCATTTACCGTCGTGACTTCCTCGACACTGACCAGATCCTGCCCGGCCGCCGCCCAGCGTTCGCGCTCGGCATCGAAGGACGCCTGCTGGTGCTGCTTGAAATGCCGGATGCTGTCCGCTTCACGCTGCAGAAACGCGTTGTATTCGCGCAGGCTGAAGCGGGTTTCCTCGATTTTCAGTGACGCCCGACCACGGGGAAAATCCTCACGCCACTGCATCAGTTCCTCGTGCGACACCGGATAGAAACGCAGTTGGTCGAAGAAGCGCAGCAACCATGGCGAATCCTTGCTGAACTCGGCGGTCTGACACCAGCTGTTCCACATCTGGACGGTACGGCCGACAAACTGGTAACCGCCCGGCCCCTCCATGCCATAGACGCACAGATAGGCACCACCGATGCCAACCGCGTTCTCCGGGGTCCAGGTCCGTGCCGGATTGTATTTGGTGGTGACCAGTCGGTGCCGCGGGTCCACCGGTGTCGCCACCGGCGCGCCAAGATAGACATCGCCCAGGCCCATCACCATATAGCTGGCATCAAAGAAAATCCGTTTGACCTCATCAATGGAATCAAGGCCGTTAATGCGACGGATAAACTCGATATTGCTCGGGCACCAGGGCGCATCACGACGTACCGACTGCATGTATTTTTCGATTGCCAGCCGGCACTGCTCATCATCCCAGGAAATGGGTAGATGAACGATCCGCGATGGTACCTCCATGTCCTCGATTGCCGGCAACCGGGATTCTGCCTGCTGCAGCAATTCAAGCAAGGTGTTTCGGGACAGGCGAAGATTATCGTAATTGACCTGCAGCGAACGAATGCCCGGGGTCAACTGCAGCACGCCATCGATGTGTTGTTGTTGCAACCATTCCATCAACGCATGAACACGAAAGCGCAGATTCAGATCCAGCATCTGCGGGCCGTATTCGACCAGAATGTTGTCGTCGCCGGAGGCGCGGTAGACCACCGCCACCTGCTCTGCCGTGGCCTCACTTTGCGCCAGCACCGGCGCGGTCCGGCCAACCGTGATTTCTACCGGTTGCACCTGATCCAGCGTGGCAATGAACTGATGTTGCTGCCGCTCCAGTGCTTCGGCACTGGCCTGATCCACCGGCATAAAACGAATCCGATCGCCGGCGCGCAACTGGCCGAGCATCCACAGATCGGCCTTGATGATGGTGACCGGACAGACGAAGCCGCCAAGGCTGGGGCCATCCGGGCCGAGAATCACCGGCATGTCGCCGGTAAAATCCACCGCGCCGATGGCATAGGCATTGTCATGAATATTCGACGGGTGCAGACCCGCCTCGCCGCCATCACGACGCGCCCACTCTGGCTTCGGGCCGATCAGGCGGATGCCGGTGCGACTGGAGTTGTAGTGCACTTCCCAGTCGGTGGCAAAGAAGCTGTCGATATCATTTTCGGTAAAGAAATCGGGGGCGCCATGGGGGCCGTAGATGACTCGCAGGGTCCAGTGATCGGTCAGAGTTGGTTGTAGTGATGCCGGTAATGTATCGGTGCTGATGACAACGCCGTCAGAGATTTTCGCGGCCGGTCGGCCGCTCCTACAGGGGTGAAGTACATCACCGCTGCGCAGGGCGCGACCGCCGTGGCCGCCGAATTTACCGAGCGTAAAAGTACTGCGTGAGCCAAGATAGCGCGGGACATCCAGCCCGCCTTCGATACACAGGTAAGCTCGACTGCCGGCGCCTTTTACCGCAGCAAAGCTCAACTCCGCACCGGCCGGAATTTCGTGCACCGACCAGTTCGCCAACGGCTCACCCTGACAACGTGCCTGCATGTCGGCGCCGCACAGGGCAATCCGCGTTGCCTGACGAAAGCGGAAGCGGCCGCCGGTCAGCGTCATTTCCAGACCGGCGGCCTGCTCGTCGTTGCCCAGCATACGGTTAGCAAGGCGGAGGCTGAGTGCATCGCAGGGCCCGGACGGCGGCACGCCGACGTGCCAGTAGCCGACCCGGCCCGGCCAGTCCTGCACCGTGGTCAGGGTGCCGCCGTCGAGCACGTCGATGGCAGCGGACTGGAACGGGAAATCATTCAGGAACGCGGTGGTCTGTTTGCCCTGCCGGAACACGTCACTGACCACCACCTGACGCAGCCAGGCCAGATTGGTTTCGATGCCGCGTAATTGTGTCGCCGTGACCGCATCGCGGATCGCCTTGAGTGCGCTGACACGATCCGGGTGATGCACAATCAGTTTTGCCAACATCGGATCATAAAATGCCGGCACTTCGAGGCCAGCACTGACCCAGGTATCGACCCGGATATCATCCGGAAATACAACCTCAGTCAGCAATCCCGCCGCCGGCTGGAACTGCTTGCCCGGGTCTTCCGCATACAGCCGCACCTGCATGGCATGGCCCTTCGGCTGATAGACAAAGCCGTCAAGAAAACTGCTATCGCCGGCGGCCAGCCGCACCATCCATTCGACCAGATCGACACCGCCGACCATTTCGGTAACACCATGCTCGACCTGCAACCGGGTGTTCACTTCCAGAAAATAGAAAGTCCGGGCCACATCGTCATAGATAAACTCGACCGTGCCGGCATTACGGTAGTTCACCGCTTCGCCCAGACGCACGGCGGTGGCACACATGGCCTCGCGCACAGACTCCGGCAGATTTGGCGCCGGAGTTTCCTCCACCACTTTCTGGTTACGCCGCTGCAGGGAACAGTCGCGCTCGCCCAGTGACACCACCCGTCCCTGACCGTCTCCGAAAATCTGCACTTCAATATGACGGGCGTGCTCGACAAACTTTTCCAGAAACAGACCATCGTTGCTGAAATTGTTCCGGCTCAGACGCTGCACTGAGGCAAACGCATCGCGCAGCTGGGTGGCGTCATAGCAGCGCTGCATACCGATGCCGCCACCGCCTGCCGTGCTTTTCAGCATCACCGGGTAGCCGATCGCAGCGGCTCGACTGACCGCATCGTCAAC
>JBECKT010000149.1:0-16040 GCA_040235405.1 Alcanivoracaceae bacterium | reverse complement strand
CGCAGCCGGCTCGCCCTGGAGCAGGGTCGGCTGATGCTGGAAGCGGCGGTGGAGCGTGCTATCAACGACGGCGTCAAAGCACCGATGATGCGCCAGCGCCATGGTGATCTGGTAGAAACGCTGGCTGAGCTGGAAAAGGATATCCGTCTGTTGGTGATTGGCCGGCAGGGTGAGGAGGGCGACCAGATGGGTCAGCATCTTGGCAGTCATGTCGAGCGGGTGATTCGCACCCTGCACCGACCGATCCTGATTACCCAGCAACAGTATCAGGCGCCGTCACGGATCATGCTGGGCTTTGACGCCAGCACCACCGCCCGCAAGGGCGTTGAGATGCTGGCGGCCAGCCCGCTGTTGCGCGGCTTGCCCTGTCACATTGTGCTGGTGGGTGCCGATACCGATGATCATCGCGCGCAACTGGAGTGGGCCGGGAAAACGCTGGAGGCATCGGGCCATGATGCGGTCACCGCAATTGTTGCCGGTGAGGTGGACACAGCACTATGCGAATACCAGTTGCGTGAGCAGATTGACCTGATGGTGATCGGCGCCTACGGTCACTCCCGTATCCGTCAGTTCTTTGTCGGCAGTACCACGAATCATATGATCATGAATGCGCAGGTGCCGTTGCTGGTTCTGCGCTGATCCCGATGCGTTGAATCAGGAGTTGTATGATCCATACCGGTGATGATCTGGTTGAACGCCCGGGCCGTGCCTGGGTGTTTGCCGCAGGTGCCCTGCTGGCGGCGATTGCCGGTTACGTCAACGTGGTCATGCTCGGTTTCTTTGCCGTGCCGGTCAGTCATATGAGTGGTGCTGTGTCACGTCTGAGTATGGATCTGGCGGTGCAGGATCTGATCGATCTGGCTCTGATTGCCGGCATCGTCGCCGGCTTTATGCTGGGTGCGCTGGTGTCAGGCATGGTGGTCGGTGCAACCACCTTGCGCGCCGGTCGGCGTTACGGCGTGATACTGATGGCACAGGGCGTGATGCTGGCGCTGGCGACATGGATGGCGCTGGCAGAGATTGCGCTGGCAGTGCCGGTTGCGGCGTTCGTGCTGGGTTTGCAAAACGCTATGGCAAGCAGTTATCGCGGGCTGGTGCTGCGCACCACTCATGTCACCGGAGTGGTCACCGATATCGGCGTGTTGATTGGTCAGCGGTTGCGCCGGAAACAGATCCGTATCTGGAAGCTGTGGCTACTGCTGACCCTGCTGCTGGCATTTTTCTCTGGCGGTTTTTTTGGTGCCCTGTTGTTTCATGCTCTTGGCATGATGGCGCTGGCGCTACCGGCATCGGTGTGCTTGCTGGTTGGCGCCGTGTATGTCTGGATTCAGCACCAGCGCCGTCACACGGTTGGTCTGTAACCGGCAGCTATGCGGCGGCCTGCCAGACCGCCGAGCAGGGCAACACCAATACCGGTCAGCAAGGGCAGCCATTGCCACCAGGACCAGAGCAGTTGACCGTTGAACAGCAGAATCGCCAGTGGTGCCATTGCTGCCAGCACGATCAGAGTGGCGCCGAAGGCCGCGCCCAGTCCAAGCGCAACAAACTCCAGCCAGTTCACCTTGCGCAGCAGTGCCTGTCTTGCACCGAGCGCGCGCAACAGACTCTGATCGGCACGACGTTGATCGGCAGTGGCCAGCAGCGCTGCGACCAGCACCAGCAAGGCGGCGCTGACCAGCAAGCCGGCCAGCACCGCAGTGGCCTGGCTGGCTTGAGTGACAATGCCCTGAGCCCGTGCAAGAATCGCATTTACATCCAGCAGGGTAATGTGTGGCAGGGCGGTCATCAGCTCGGCGACGCGGCGGCCATCGCCTTGCGGCAACCAGAAACTGGTCAGCCAGGTGGCGTCCTGCTCGACAAAAGCGCCGGGCGAGAACATGAAATAGAAATTCGGCGCAAAACTTTCCCAGTCCACTTCGCGAATGCTGGTGACAGTGGCGTGCAGTTCGCTGCGGCTGGTGACGAAGGTTAATTGATCTCCCGTTTTCAGGCCGAGGCTGTCGGCCAGCTCGGCTTCTACGGACACTTCACCGCGGCGCTTGCCATGCCACTCTCCGTCGCGCACCAGATTGCTTTCCGGTAGCAGGCTTTCTTCGGTCAGGGCAAGGTCACGGTTCAGGGCGCGCTCAGCCCGATCATTTTCCTTGGTCACTGCTTCGCGTACCGGCACGTCATTGATCAGGGTGAGACGGCCGCGAACAATCGGGTAGAGCGGTTTGGCAATCGCGTCGTGGCGTTGTTGCCATTCCTGCAATACCGGCTGATCTTCGGCAAACAGATTGAGAATAAAATGGTTTGGTGCATTGGCGGGTAGTTTGCGTTGCCATTCACTGAGCAGTCCGGTGCCGCTTTGGCCGGCCAGTGCCAGAATCGCCATCGCCAGCGTTAATGCGGCCATCAATGGCAGGGTTGTGGTGCGGCGCCGGCTCAACCGCCGCACCGCGATGCGGCTGGCTACCGACCAGCGCTTGCTGCGTTTGTCCAGCGCCAGCAGCAAAGGCCAGAGCAGTGCCGGCAGCATCACGCCAAGTGCGGCCAGCAACAGCAGCACCAGTAACAGATCCTGTACTGAACCGGTCAGAATGGCGGCAATTGCCATCGGGCCGATCAGGGCGGCGGCGAGTTCGATACCGCTGCGCCGCAGTGACTGATCTCCTTGCCGGTTCAGTACCTGCAGTGCCGGCACCGCGGCAAGCGCACTCATGCGTGGCAGGGCAAAGGCAGCAAACAGGGTTAGCGGGCCAAGCAGCACCAGCAGCCATTCGCTGGGTCCGGCGGCGAGCGCACCTTCCCAGCCCAGCGCGTTGCCGGCACTGACGGCGATCAGGCCGCCACAACCGATGCCAATAATGACCACGGGTAGCACGGCCAACAGTTCATGGCCGAGCAGCCGGCGAATAATGGTCTGCCGTGATGCGCCGAAGGTGCGCAGCAGCGCCGCTAGCGTGGCGCGACGGGCGACCCGCAAGCCGGTGGTGAGATAAATGGCGGCGCCGCACAGTACCGTGATCAACATGACGCCGAGGCTCACCCACAGGGTCAGTTGCTTGAGCGGACCCATTGAGCGATTCAGGGTGTCGTCGACGTTTTCGATTTCCTGGTCCGGACGCAATGTTGGCGTCAGCTGCCCGGTGATCGCTTTCGGGTTGTCGGTCAGCATGGCGATGTCGTAACCGTAGCGGGAACCGGGCGCCAGAATGCCGGTGTTGTCGAGGTCGGCACGGTTCATCAATACGCGCGGGTTCATGCTGTAAAAGCCGCCGCCCTGATCCGGTTCGCGGACCAGCATGGCACTGATTGTCAGGTTGCTCTGGCCAAGCGGCAGGGCATCGCCTATCTGCAAGCCAATACGATCAAGAAGCTGGTCGGCGACCCAGACTTCGCCGGCCGCCGGGCCGTGCTGCACAGATGTTTGCAGCCCCCCGAAACGCTGATCGCTGAGCAGCACTTCGCCAAGCAATGGCCAGTGCTGGTCGACGGCTTTTACGCTGACCAGCAACACTTGCCCGTTATGCACCACCACACTCTGGAACTTGATCAGTTCACTGTGCATCAGCGTGGAAAAAATTTCCCGTTGTGCCGCCTCCGGCGCACGGCTGCCATCGAGGACCAGGTCGCCGCCGAGCATTTCCGCGCCGCGGGCAGTGAAGCGGGCATCCAGCTCGGCGCGTAACAACACCACACTGGTCAGGGCCAGCGATGCCACCAGCAAGGCCAGCGCCAGAATGCGAAATGCGCTGTCGCGCCAGGGCCGGAGCAGCAGACGGGACAGTTCAGTCATGCAGGCGACCCGCTTCAAGGCGCAGCTGACGATCACAGCGTGCGGCCAGTGCCGGATCGTGGGTGACCAGCACCAGTGCGGTGCCGGCAGCGCGATTCATGTCGAACAGCAGGTCGGCAATATGTTCACCGTTGGCGTGATCCAGACTGCCGGTGGGTTCGTCGGCAAACAGCAATTTCGGTTGCACCACGAAAGCCCGCGCCAGTGCCACCCGCTGCTGCTCGCCGCCGGACAGCTGGCCGGGAAAGTGGCCAAGCCGGGCGCCAAGACCGACCTTGCCCAGCCAGTCGCGGGCGGCCGGTTCGGCATGGCGGCTACCCTGTAATTCAAGTGGCAGCATCACGTTTTCCAGCGCGGTCAGGTCCTGAACCAGATGGAATGACTGGAACACAAAGCCGCACAGGGCACCGCGTCTGGCGGCGCGCTGGTCCTCGTCCAGCGCACTGAAAGCACTGTCCTGCAACAGAATCTCGCCACTACTGGGCACATCGAGTCCCGCCAGCAAGCCCAGCAGGGTAGACTTGCCGCTGCCAGAGGGGCCAGTGATGGCAACGGTTTCGCCTGCCTTCACGTTAACTGTGACAGCCTCCAGCAAGGTCAGGGCACCTTCCGGCCCGGACACGGTCTTGCCCACTGAACGGGCGCTGAGAATAGGGGAATCCTGCATGCGAAATCTTCTTGTTGCCGTCGGATTGTGGTGGGCCGGCACCTGTTCCGCCGCCACTGTGCTGATTGTCGGTGACAGTATCAGTGCCGCCTACGGCATTGACAAGGAACAGGGCTGGGTCGCCTTGTTTGAGCGCGAATACCTTGGCCAGTGTCCGGGTCTGAAAGTGAACAATGCGTCAGTCAGTGGCGAAACCACCGCCGGTGGTGCGGCGCGACTGCCGGCGCTGCTGCGTGATGTTCAGCCGGATGTTGTTGTCATTGAACTGGGCGGTAACGATGGTCTGCGCGGTTTGTCACCACAGGCAATGGAAAACAATTTGCGCCGTATGGTGGCGCTGGCGCGAGAGGCCGGCGCCGAGCCTCTGCTGTTTGGCATGTATCTGCCGCCGAACTATGGTGAAAGTTACCGGCGTCTTTTCGAGCAGGCGTTTGCACGGGTGGCGACCTCGGAGAAGGTGCCATTGCTGCCGTTCTTTCTTGATGGCGTTGGCGCGGTCGACGGCATGATGCTGGATGACGGCATTCATCCGAACGCGGCGGCCCAGCCACGTTTGCTCGATAATGCCAGGCCATTGCTGGCACCGGTTCTGGAGAAGGGTTGCAAATGATGTTCAGCGGTGCGCAGCAAATGCTCTGGCAGCGGGTTCTTGATTTCTGGTTCGATGACGGCCTCGACAAGGGTTGGCCATCGCACAATATGAGCGGG
Source organism: Alcanivoracaceae bacterium (assembly GCA_040235405.1). Taxonomy (GTDB): domain Bacteria; phylum Pseudomonadota; class Gammaproteobacteria; order Pseudomonadales; family Alcanivoracaceae; genus PGZG01. The sequence continues at coordinate 10,884 of JBECKT010000149.1, read as the reverse complement.
TTGTGGTTTCGTGCCGACCGCTCGGTGGACAAGGGCATTGCAGAGCAGTTCGGTCATCTGGTCGAGGCGGCTTTGTACAACGAGCTGGTGGACTGGGAAGCGAGACCGCTGTCGCGTCTGGCGCTGATCCTGTTGCTCGATCAGTTTACCCGGAATATCTATCGCGGCAGCGGTCAGGCTTTTGCCGGTGATCATCGCGCGGTAACGCTGGTGCTGGAGGGGCTGGCTCGTGGCATGGACAGGGAGCTGCCGTGGGTCGGCCGGGTATTTTTTCTGATGCCGTTGATGCACGCCGAGGATGAGGATCTGCAACAGCGCTGCGTGCAGGAGTTCGAATCGCTGCAGGCGCAGGCACCTGCGGAGATTGCCGGGAAAATTGCCGGTAATGTAGCTTTCGCTCGCGAGCATCGCGACATCGTGGCGCGTTTCGGTCGCTTCCCGCATCGCAATCAGGCATTGGAGCGAGAAAGCAGTGCAGAAGAGCAGGCCTTTCTCGGGGGCGGCCCTCGCTACGGCCAGTAACTGTTCGGATTATTCAGAGCCTGACGCTCAACCCCTTCAGCACGCTCACGCCTTCGGCTCCAGCGTGTTCCATACCGCCAGCAGACGTTGCCGTACCGGCTCACTTAGTCCCTGATCAAGAATGCCGGATTGTTCCAGCAGGCTACGGCAACGATCAGCCGGTGCCACGCTGCTATTTTTCATGGCCTGACCGAGCTGCTGCAGCTGCCATTGCATGCGCTGTTCACGGGCAGCCTGCGGAGATTCAACCCCGGCACTGACCTCCATGGCTACCGCCAGCTCTTGCTGCTGTGCGTCTTCTTCGCGGCTTGCCGCGCTTAGCAGCCGTTGCTGCATGGCTGACCAGCGTTGCCATTGCGGCCAGCGCTGGCGTCGCTGACGAGTGTCGCGAATCAGGTTGTCGCGTTGTTGCAGCAGCTTTTCCTCGCGGCGGGGGCAGGGCATGGCGGCCACTTCTTCGGCCAGCTGGCCAAGCAGTTTCATGGCATTGTCATCGCCGGCGCCATGCAGTAGCTGCTCCAGTGCAGCCAGTTTGTCACGCAGTTGCGCTGCCTCGGCGGCCGCTTGCTGGCGCTGGGCAGATTGTTCGCCCTGACGTTGGGCAAAAACCTGATCTGCCAGCTTGCGAAACCGTTTGTAAAGTTTGCGCTGGGCATTGAGTGGCACCCAGCCGGTTTGTTGCCAGCGCTTCTGCAGGGCCTTGATCTGCTCGGCTGCCTGCCGGCTGTCATCACTGGTTGCCAGCGCTTCTGCTTCGGTAATCAGCGCTTCGAGAGTTGCGATGTTGGTTGCAGCAGCCTGATCGAGCAGCTCATCCAGTTGCTTCAGTTGCGTCGAGAACTGCTTGCTGACATCGCGGGCATCGGTAAAACGCACCGGTTGATAGCGGCTCCATTCCTGCGGTGCCGTGCGTCGCACCTCCGCCGCTGCGCCCCAGTCTGCATTGCTGTTGCCTTGCAGTGATTCGATATATTGACTTAACTGATCACACAAGGCGATACGCTTGTTGAGGTTGTCCGCACGCTCACGGTCCAGCTCGGCAAAATGTTCACGGCAGGGGGCCCAGGCGGCATCGGCGGCAGCACGAAAGCGGTCCCATAGTGCCTGATCACTTTGCTGGTCCGCAGACATCAGCTGCCGCCACTGATTTTGCAGCAGCTGAATGGCGTCGGCTCGTTCCTTCGCCGGAAGGCTGCTGTCTACCAGTTCTTCCATTTGTTCACAGAGACTGATTTTCTTTGGTTCAGCAGCGAAAGCATGCCAGTCGCGCAGCTCATCCAGCTTTGGCTTCAGTTTTTCGATACGAGCCTGCTGCTGGGCACTGATGTCCTGCTGCCGCTGCTCAAGCTTGTGCCACAGGCGGTTGGCAAAACGCAGCTGGCGTTGGCGCAGGGCGCTTTGCAGGGTATTCAGGGTGCGGTCAATTTCGTTCTGCTGGTGTTTGCCGGCGTGCGGGCTGGCCGGTGTACTAATCGGTTCTGCCGCTGCTGTAGCAACGGCGTTTCGGAGTGCCGGTGGTTGCGGCAAGGTATTCGGCCAGTTTTCCACATGGCCGTGCTCATCGCTGCGCCGCCAATGCTCAATCAATTCCAGCCACTGTTGCTCAAGCTGCTGGTAACGTGCCGCCAATGGCGCTGCGGCGCGGACGATGTCACTGGCTTCCTGCCAGCGCCGTTGCTGACTGGCGAGCAGGGCGCTCAGACTGTTGGCGGGCTGCCACTGTTCTGCGTCGGCAAGGGCGGTCAGTAATTCCTGTAGTGTGTCTGCAGCTGCAACAAGTTCCGCCGACGCTGACTGTTGCTGCTTTTCCTGTTCACATTGCTGTTGCCATTCATCTATTCGTTGCTGGCATTGGCGGATAAGGGCGGTAGCATGCTGGCGATGCTGCTCGCTTGCATCCTCGGCGACCTCGGTCCAGCTCTGACGGAGTTGTTGCAGGCGCGCGGCGTAGAGATTGTCAAAAGTACGCTGGCTGTGTGCCTGAAGGTGGCCAATCAGCTCTTCAGCCCGCTGTTGCTGCTGCTGCTGTTGGTATTGCTGCTGCTGATGGCCCTTGAGTTGCTCGCGAGCCATCCTGACTACTTTCTTGTCGCGACCCTCTTTGGCCAGTCGGCGCAGATTATCAGGATCGGTCAGCCTGGCTGCGACGCTGATTCTCAGCTCGGCATCGGCGCCATCCAGCGCCAGCATCATAAGGGTGGCTTGATCGTGGATGCGGTTGGCGGCGGCGAGGCGGGTGGTGCTGTCGATGCCGTCGCGGGCAACCGCCGTCAGGACCGACAGGTTGTCGGTGAGGCCGATGACCCGAAGGCGGTTTTCTGTCGACAGGCCGGGCAGAGCTCCGGCAAGCAGTGCCTGTATCTGCTGACTGGCAACCTCACGTACCGTTGCATCAGCGTCGTGCTGGATCACCTGATCCAGCAGTTTCAGGTCGGTCATCCGGCGTATCGCTGCGACGCGCACTGCGGCACTGATATCGCCCCTTGCCAGGGTGGCGAGAATATCTGCTTCCACAGTCGGATCCAGACTGGCGACGGCCTGCTCGCGGACATCTGCATTGGTGTGTTGCCAGCGAGGCTTGAAAAAGCGACTGAACATAAGATCCTCAAAAACGGATGGCGGTGAAAACGAGACTGATCATAACGGCGATAGCGACGAATCAGTAGCGATGCTTGCCGGTTGCATCGCGCAGCCAGCGTTGCCAGCCTGATTCCAGTGCGGTGTAGCCACCTTGCCAGTGGCGCTCTATCAGTTTCCGGCTGGTGCCTTCATGCGGATGTTCCGTGGTCAGTAGCCGGTTGATCAGCTTTCTCCCCTCAGCGGAGTCCATCAGGTACCAGACCAGTGACCAGCTTGCCGCATAGGAGAGGTTGTCCGGACCATTGGCGGCGTACCACTGCTGGTGCGGTACGCTGATGACTCTGGCGAGTCGACCGGGTTGGCCCGGAAAGCGGTGTCTGCGCAGGGTGTCAAGCCAGTGGTTGTTCAGGGGAATATCGGCACTCAGGCCATGTATTTGCACTTGCTCGAAATACTCTGCCAACCCTTCGTTCAGCCAGGTCGGAATGTAGTGACTGTTGCCGGCCGAGATGGCGTGGGAACATTCGTGGATGATCAGCCGGATCAGCGCCCGCTCATCGGGTATTGCCCAGGTGGTAATCTGGTTGCTGGACGTGCTGTAGAAGCCGGCGGCATTCTCCAGGACCGGCGCCACTTTTTGCTGGTAGGCGCGGAATTCCCTCTCAGTGCCATAGATGGTAATGCGAAATTCGCGGCCATCCGGGTAATCAATGCTCAGTGCCTGACGGTAGATAGCAAATATCTTCTTCGCCGCCACCGACAGGCGATCACGCAGCGGCACCGGAACCTGATAGTTAACGCCTGCTATGACAATTTCGAACGGCAGGACTTCACTGTAGCGATCCGAGAGATTCTCTGTCGCTGCCTGTTCCGGTGGCTTGTCACCGAAATGAAGTTTGCCGCTGGCGTCGCGCCACTGGTAAATCCCGCTGGCCGCCGCATTGGCGGCCAGCAGTATCAGGACCCCAGCCGTGATACCAGCAAGGCGTCTTTGTCTGCCCACAGGTTTGCTACCCATTGTTGGAATCTTTGCCGAAACACAGGATCGTTTTCGTAATCACCCTGTGACGCCCACGTCGGTATTTCATGTTGCCGGACGACCACCTGTACGTCCTTGATGGCACCACCAAGAAACGCGAGCAGCGTGCGTGGTGCGCCGCGAGGATAGATGATTGTCACATCCAGCAGTGTGCGCAGATGTCCGGACATGGCGCCAAGGGTAAAGGCTGCGCCTCCAGACTTGGGTTTCAGAAGGTAGCGATAGGGTGACTGCTGCTTGTCATGTTTTTCTTTGGTGAACCGGGTGCCCTCGACAAAATTCATCACCGAGGTCGGGAACATGGCGAACTTCTCGCAGGCAGCGCGGGTGGTTTCCAGATCTTTGCCTTTTAGCTCAGGGTTTTTTTCAACTTCTTCACGGCTATAGCGTTTCATGAAAGGAAAATCCAGTGCCCACCAGGCATCACCCAGCATGGGTACCTTGCGCAGTTCCTGTTTGAGGAAAAACTTGAGCATCGGGATACGACGGTTGAACAGCCGCTGCAGAACAAGAATATCCGCCCAGGACTGGTGGTTGCTGACAACAAAATACCACTGCGCCTTGCTCAGCTTGTCGATCCCCTCCACCCGCCAGTGGACGCTGCTGAACACGGCGATGATCAGGTTGTTGACACTGGTCCAGAATTCGGCGATCCGCACCAGTCCATGAGACAGGGCGAGCTGGGCGCCATGGCTCTTGATCAGCAGTTTGATCACCACCAGCAGATAAAGCGGGATGATGCAGAAGAAGGTGTTCAGGAATATGGCTGCCAGCGCCAGGCTGCCGCGAATCGTGTGAAACAGGTTCATGGGATGGTTGTGCTCCGCTGGTGGACATCCGGATCAATGATTTTGAGCGTCCCTGTCATTGGTGTCCCTGGCCGGGGCGACTAAGCTGCCGCCATCCTGATTCATTTTTCGGAGAGCATACCATGGCAGGACCATTGTCTACCCTCAAGGTGCTGGATTTCAGTGCGCTGTTGCCAGGGCCGTTCGGCACCCTGATTCTGGCCGATCTTGGTGCCGATGTCCTCCGGGTTGAGTCGCCCACCCGGCCGGACATGGTGCGGATGTTGCCGCCTATGGATGAGGGTATTTCCGCTGTCCATGGCTATCTTAACCGGTCCAAGCGCTCTCTGGCCGTGGACCTGAAGAAGCCGGATGGCGTGCAGGTTATCCATGCGCTGATCAAGGATTATGACATTGTGGTGGAGCAGTTCCGCCCCGGAGTTATGACCAAACTGGGTGTTGGCTACGAACAGCTGCGGGCCATCAACCCGCGCCTGATCTACTGTTCTATCACCGGCTATGGACAGGACGGTCCGTATCGCGATCGTGCCGGCCATGACATGAACTACCTGTCAATTGCCGGCATGACCTCTTACAACGGTCGTCGTGATTCCGGTCCGGCGCCGATGGCCTTTCAGGTGGCAGACGTGGCCGGTGGCTCCTGCCATGCGGTGATGGCGATTCTGGCGGCGGTGATCGAGCGTCAGCACAGCGGCGAAGGGCAATACATAGACATCTCCATGACCGACGCGGCCTTCAGCCTGCACGCCCTGTCTGCCCCGGGTGCGCTGATTGGCGGTGAAGACCCGCAGCTGGAGCAAACCCAGCTGAATGGCGGCTCGTTCTATGACTGCTACGAGACGGCTGACGGTCGCTGGTTCTCGGTGGGTGGCATTGAGCCACAGTTTTTCAGCCAGTTCTGTCAGGCGATTGGCCGGCCGGATCTGGCCGGGCGCGGGTTGGTGATGTTGCCGGAGATTGTCGCGGAGGTGAAAGCCGGCATCGGTGAAGCCATGAAGCAGAAAACCTTTGCCGAGTGGGAGACGATCTTTGCCGCACTGGACTGTTGTACCGAGCCGGTCCTGTCCTTCAGTGAAGCCTGTCAGCATCCGCAGATCGTCGCCCGGAATATGCTGGTCGAGGTGCCGACACCGGGCGGTGCCCGTCAACGTCAGGTTGCCTCGCCGTTCAAGTTCTCCCGAACGGCACCGGAGTATCGCTTCAGTGGTACCCGGCTGGGTTCGCACAGTGATGCAGTGCTGGCCGAGCATGGCTTCAGCGCTGAGCAGATCGCCGCATTACGTAAATCCGGTGCTGTTGCCTGAGTGATGCACCACCGGCAATCATGCCGGTGGTGCTATACCGGTTTCGCGGTTCGTAGCGCTCGCTTATGCTGGGCAGCATGAGTACCCGTTTGCTGTACCGACTGCCAATTTTCGTCTTTGTATTTGCAGGGACGATGTCTTTGCCGTTGTCGGCACAGACGCTCGGGCAAACACCCGAATCAGCGGCTGATACTGAAATATTGGCCCGCTCTCCCTGTTATGAATTGAGCGGTGCCGGGGAGGGGGCGTTGCTGGATCGCACCCATGCCAGAATGTCCCGCACGGTGTGCTGGCCCAGTCAGTGGTTCGATCGGTTTTTCGCTAACCCCGATGACATGCTGGATGATCCGGCCAGCACCCTGTTAAGGGTCATTGGTGGCTATCGTTGGCAGGACAATGGCGATAGCGGTAATGAAGTGCGTGTTCGTGCCAGTGTTGATTTGCCCAATGCCTCTCGCAGCCTTCGACTCACGTTTCGTAATGACGATGATATTAATGAGGACTTCTCTGCGCCCACCGATACACGTCCACAGAATGTCGGCGAGAATGAAGACAGCACCTTCCGGGCAGCGCTGAACTGGGCCGCGCGGCAGACCGAACGCGATAATATCGATCTGGAAGTCGGTGTCCGTTCAGAGATCAAGACGTTCGTTCGTGGTCGTTATCGTATTCGCTTGCCGATGCCTGGTGAGCGCTGGGCGTTCCGTTTCACCGAGAGCCTTTACTGGATTGACGGGATCGGAGCAGGCGCACAAACCCGATTTGAGTTTGACCGGCCACTTGCGGAGCGTACGGTGCTGCGGCTGGTTACCCAGGGCGAGCACAATGAGGAGTTGGCCGAGCAGGAGCTGGGCTGGGATCTCGATCAGAGCGCGGCTGTTTATATGAGGCTTGGCTCCCGTGCTGCCTTGCAGTACAGCATCGGTGCCCAGGGATATACGGATCCGTCGGCAAATGTTGATGTCTGGCGAACCAGTATTCGATACCGGCGCAATATCTGGCGACCCTGGCTGTTCTGGGAGCTGGAGCCGTTTGCATTCTGGCCGAGATCTGATGACTACCATGGCGTTTCAGGGGTGGTCTTCCGGCTGGAGACTCAGTTCGGTATGTATGACGATGACCTGTAAAAGCACCGGATACAAAAAGCCCCGCGATGCGGGGCTTTTTGTATCAGCGGGAATCAGCTGAATCAGGCATTGCTGTCGTTTTTTTCGCTCTCCCGAGCCTGTGCTGCGGCAGCCTCTGCCTGCTGCTGTCGGCGTAGCAAGCGTGGGTCGTTGCTGGCCCGACCAGTGCTGACTGCCGGAGCCACCGGGGCCACTGGAGCACTGACTGCTGGTGCCGGTTCCGGAGTTGTTTCCGGCGCTGTCTCTGCCGCTAAAGCCTGTTCAGGTTGGCTGTTGCTGACGGATGCTACCGGACTCTCGGCGACCGGCGTTGTTTCAGTCGCTTCGGTATCTTCCACGACCGGAGCAGGTGCTTCGTTATCGCTGCCATCGGCTGGCGCGGCAACCGTGTCGTTAGTCGCGGCACTGGCTCCTGTCTCGCTGCTGGCAGCAGCCTGCGGCTGCGCGACAACGTCACTGGCCTGCTCGCTGACGGTTGCGTTTTCCGCTACCGCCGAGACGGCGGCAGTGCTGACCGCTGCGGCGTCGACAGCAGCAACAGAAGCGTTGCTGTCTGCGCTCTCAGCCGAATCGGTGCCGATCACTTCATCTTCATCGTGGCCGCGAGCTTTTTCCTGTTCGCGCTCCTTGCGGCGCGGACGATGACGCTCGCGGCGCGGACGATCATCACGTACTTCATTGCGACGATCTGCCTCGGCGCCCACAGCCACAGCCGGCTCCTGAGTCTCCTCGCCCTGCTTCTCCGGACGACGTTCAGCGCGCTCCTGGCGTTCCGGCTTCGGGCCACGCTCCTGACGCGGGCCACGCTCCGGCCGCTCACTGCGCTCCGGCCGCTCGCCTCGTTGACGGTTGTCCCCACGCTGATTGCGTTCCGGACGTTCGACGCGCTCCGCAGCCTGTTTTTCTGGACGTGCAGGTTGCTCCGTACGGCTTTCATTGCGCGGGCTCTCGTCGCGACCTGCCTTCTGGGCCTGCGGGCGCGCTTCGTTGCGGTTGCGATTGCGGTTGCGATTGCGGTTGCGTCCGTCGTTGCGTCCGTCGTTGCGATTCGGGCGATTCTGGACCGGTGCCGGCGCCGGCTTGTCAATTGCCGGTGGTTCAGCAAACAGGGCTTTCAACCAGGCGACCAGGCGTGCGATGACGCCAAGCTCTGCTGCTGCCGCGGCAGCAACAACCGGAACAGGTGCTTCCACGCGCGGTGCCGGTGCTGCGGTATCCGGTGCCACCAGCTTGACTGCCGGTTGCTGGATCTTGATTTCCGCTTCGGTCACCGGCTCCTGTGACGGGTCATTGCTTTCCAGCAGGGACACTTCGTGGCTGATCAGGCCTTCGGCAACCTGATCATCGCGAATGCGCTGCACTTCAAAGTGTGGTGTTTCCAGATTCGGATTCGGGATGACCAGAATGCGGGTCTTGTAGCGATTCTCAAGATCACGCAGCTGCTGACGTTTTTCGTTCAGCATGTAGGTGGCGACCGGAACCGGCGCCTGCGCCTGAATTTCGCCGGTACGCTCCTTCATCACTTCTTCTTCGATCAGACGCAGGATCGAAAGCGCCAACGACTTGACGTCTCGAATATGGCCTTGGCCGTTACAGCGAGGGCAAACAATCGATGACGTTTCGCCCAGCGATGGACGCAGACGCTGACGTGACAGCTCCATTAGCCCGAAACGGGAGATGCGACCGATCTGTACCCGGGCGCGATCGGCCTCGAGCGCTTCACGCAGACGGGTTTCGACTTCACGCTGGTTACGCTGCGGACCCATGTCGATGAAATCGACCACGATCAGGCCGCCGATATCCCGCAGGCGCAGCTGGCGGGCGATTTCGTCCGCTGCTTCAAGGTTGGTGTTGAGCGCGGTTTCCTCGATGTCGGCGCCCTTGGTGGCGCGCGACGAGTTGATATCAATGGATACCAGTGCTTCGGTCGGGTCGATCACGATCGAGCCGCCGGACGGCAGTTTTACTTCGCGCTGGAACGCTGACTCGATCTGCTATTCGATCTGGTAGCGGGAGAACAGCGGGATCTCGTCCTTGTACTGTTTGATCTTGTTCTGGAAATCGGCCATCACCTGAGTCACGAAGCCTTGAGCTTCCTGATAGGTCTCGGCAGAGTCGATCAGCACCTCACCGATATCCTTGCGCAGGTAGTCGCGGATGGCGCGAATAATGACGTTCGACTCCTGATAGATCAGGAACGGCGCCTGACGATCCTTCGAGGCTTCGTCAATCGAGCTCCACAGCTTGAGCAGGTAGTTGAGGTCCCACTGCAGTTCTTCGGCACTGCGGCCAAGGCCGGCGGTGCGGACGATGACGCCCATTTCGTCGGGCAGCTGCAGCGAGTTCAGGGCGTCTTTCAGTTCCTGACGCTCTTCGCCCTCGATCCGGCGGGAGATGCCGCCAGCGCGCGGGTTGTTCGGCATCAGCACCAGATAACGGCCGGCCAGGCTGATAAAGGTGGACAGGGCGGCGCCCTTGTTGCCGCGCTCTTCCTTGTCGACCTGGACAATCACTTCCATGCCTTCGCGGATCACATCCTTGATATTAATCCGGCCACCGACTTCTTTCGGGTCTTTCTGGAAGTACTCGCGGGAAATTTCCTTCAGCGGCAGAAAGCCGTGACGCTCGGCGCCGAAGTCGACGAAGGCAGCTTCAAGGGAGGGCTCGACGCGGGTGATCTTGCCTTTATAGATGTTGGCTTTTTTCTGCTCGCGGGTGCGGTGTTCGATGTCCAGATCGTACAGCTTCTGACCATCAACAAGGGCAACCCGAACCTCTTCGGCGTGGGTTGCATTGATTAACATGCGTTTCATGTTTGCTCATCACATTCTTGTGATGGCGTGCAGACAGGCCCGCTAGGGCGGGACAGACCGGTCGAGTTGGTCAATGCAACACGTGACGGCAGGCGATTGGCCCGCATTTTTCTCACGTCTTGATCATTTTCCCTGATCGAACCTCTTTTCCATTGCGGCTTCATGGCCGGGTTCTGTTGTCGCGCGCCTCTTGGGCTCGCCTCACAAAACTGTCATCTTCCGGGGCCGTTTTTTATTCCGGCGCCCTTAAATCGGCGTTGTTGATACCGTATGTGTCTGTCGCCACGCTTTGCGGCGTAATCTCTCTGCAGGCCACCGGTTATGTTTTTGCCGTCAGGTAAACACTCTGATGGCGCCGGTATATACATAGCCAGCCTGCTGGCCGGACCGATAGCGGGTCCTTGGGCTTGCTGTTTTGTCGGCTCCGCCTCTGGCCATGCTCATGTTCAGCATCCGGCGAATGTTCGCAGCGCGTCGCCGGAGGGCGGGCGGGACCGACGGCCGAGTGTAACAGCGAAACTGCCGGTTGATCAATGAGATAGGGCGATGGGGCCCTTTGGGCTGGGAGTTCTGGTTGTTCGAGGCAGCCGCCGGCAGAGAGTAAGGCAGTTCCGTTTCCGGCAGGAGTGGGTATCAGGCCCTGCCGGGACACGCCGTAAATACGTCCCTGTAGGCTTGTGTTCGACATCC
>JBECKT010000103.1:0-31354 GCA_040235405.1 Alcanivoracaceae bacterium | reverse complement strand
TCGGGCTCTGCAGTCGTAGCGGCAGGCGTCGCGTCGTCATCCTCTCTTTCCAGCTGAATCACCACATCAATACGGCGATTCTTGGTCCGGCCGGCTTCCGACTCATTGTTTGCAATCGGGCGGGTTTCACCGTAGCCGACGGCCTGTAGCTGCGTATTGGTCAGGCTTGGCTCACCCTTGAGATAATCCACCACGGCGTTGGCCCGGGCTTCGGACAGCGTCATGTTGGCCTCGTCGCCGCCATAGGAATCGGTGTGTCCTTCTATGGTAGCGAGCCCGGATTTCGCCAGCTGCACGGCGTACACCACTTTTGCCAGCAGCTTCTTGTGCTCGGTTTTCAGCTCGGCCTTGGCGCTGTCGAAGTTCAGGCCAACCATACGCACGATCAGGGTTTTGCCCTGCCGGAATACTTCTGCCTCTGCTTTGGTGAAAATATTCTCCAGCTCGGCCAACAACGCCCGATAGCGTTCCTCTGCTGCGAGCTGTTCGTTGTACATGCTGAGCTGCTCATTATAGATGCCGAGTTTCAGCTCATAGTCCTTCACCATTGCGGCCAGACGGGCAATTTCAGCTTCGTGATCGTCCACCACCAGACGCAACTGGCTCAGCTCCTGCGCCTCCTTCTGCAGAATTTCCACACGTTGCAAGATAGCGTCACGGGTCGACTCGTAGCCGTCGTGGAGAGACGGCACGATGTTCAGTTCGTCGGCAATCGCAATCAACGGCTTTTCGTAGTTGGTAATAATGTCTTCCACGGCAAAGTCTTTCTTTTTCACGCCGATCGCCAGACGAGTAATGGTAATCGCGTGCTGGGCCTCGTTGCGGGCACGGCGCGCCAGATCCCGGGGATAGTCGGTGTCGTAGCGATTCTCGGTAAGCTCGCGCTCGGCCTGCTCAAGCAGCAGCCTGGCATCGATAAAGGTTTTCGTGGCGTAGCGATCCGCCTTTTCCTTTTCGGCCTGCTTTAACAGGGCTTGCGCACCGCTGAGGTAGTTGGTCTTGATTGCCTGCAGCTCCGCCTGCTGGTAGAGATCGGCCACCTGCCGGGCCGCCTCGCGTGCACCGCGAAGATCGCCGTCCTCGATCTCATTGGCAGCATCTCGCAGCGCCTTTTCAGCAGCCTGCCAGGCAGTCGCTGCATACTTTGGCGCATCCGCGGACAACGCATTGTCCCGGTTTTGCACAGCCTGAGCGAAGGTAATGGCGGATATCTCAACCACCTGCATGGCCTTGTTCAACCATTCCCGAGAGCGGGCAATGTCAGCCCTGACGCTTTCCAGATTACGGGCCTGATGAAAGGTGCTGTCAGCGTCCTTGTAGAATTTCATGGCTTTGGCGAAGCGCTCCGGCGACAACACCTCGGCATCGGCTGCTTCGGCCTCGGCAATCTGCTGCTTCAGGTCACCAAACAATTGCCGGTGCACCGCCATAACCGAGTCGGCAGATGCCATCAAAGGTACTGCCATGACCAGCAGGCACAGGTTGACGCAGAGAAGACGAAAATACTTCATGGACTGAACCCTTATTCTTATTCGGCCATCTGCGCGCACGAAGATGGCGTACGCCATGCCGGGCGGCATGGTCCCCAAAACCCGATAACACCATGACAGGTAAGGAATCGCAAGGTTTTCATGGAGAAAGCGCATGATCAGGGCGGCATTGTTTACCGGCCATCAGCCGCTGCTACGGGTTATTCAGAACTTCTCCGGATTTCGACGCCGAGATAATTTCCGTCATACGATGGCAAGTACGTTTTCAACCGACAGGAAGGCGCCTGAAAACAATCGCCGCGCTCAAGGTGAAAAGCAAACCCGTGCCGCGGACAGATGATGCGCTCGCCTCTCAATGAGCCACGGTCCAGCGGGAAGCCCTGGTGCGGGCAACTGTTCTCGATCAGAAATACCCGACCATCCTGCTGCAGCAGCAGAATGTCTTCACGACCAATCCGGAAGGTCGCGCGAAAGCCGTCATAGAGTTGATCCAACCGGACCAGTCTGTGAAATGCCATCAGGCCGACACTCCTGTAAAAAACGAGCAGCACACCGACAGAAAAACGCCCACCGAGGTGGGCGCTCTCGCAAGCTTTACTGGCCGTGGTGTTCGGCCAGGTAGAACCAGGTATCCAGCACCGAGTCCGGGTTCAGGGACACCGAATCAATGCCCTGCTCCATCAGCCACTGGGCCAGATCCGGGTGATCGCTCGGGCCCTGACCGCAGATACCGATGTACTTACCGGCCTTGTTGCAGGCCTGAATGGCCATGCTCAGCAGGCGTTTGACCGCCGGATCACGCTCGTCAAACAGGTGGCTGACAATGCCGGAATCACGGTCCAGACCCAGGGTCAGCTGGGTCAGGTCGTTAGAGCCAATCGAGAAGCCGTCGAAGTGCTGGATAAAATCATCCGCCAGCAGCGCGTTGGTCGGCAGTTCGCACATCATGATCACCCGCAGGCCTTCTTCGCCACGACGCAGACCGTTCTTCGACAGCAGGTCAATCACCTGCTCCGCTTCACCAACGGTGCGGACGAACGGCACCATGACTTCAACATTGGTGAAGCCCATCTGCTCGCGTACTTTTTTCAGCGCCCGGCACTCAAGTTCGAAACAGTCGCGGAAATTCTCGCTGATATAACGAGAGGCGCCGCGAAAACCCAGCATCGGGTTTTCTTCGTGCGGCTCGTACAGCTTGCCGCCGATCAGGTTGGCATATTCATTCGATTTGAAGTCGGACAGCCGGACAATGACTTTCTCCGGGAAAAACGCGGCGGCCAGGGTACTGATCCCTTCGACCAGTTTTTCAACGTAGAACTCCACCGGGCCAGCGTAGCCACCGATACGCTTGTCAACGGTCTGCTGAACATCCCGTGGCAGGGCGTCATAGTTCAGCAACGCCTTCGGGTGCACACCGATCATCCGGTTGATGATGAACTCAAGGCGCGCCAGACCAACCCCCTGATTCGGCAATGAAGCAAAATCAAACGCCCGGTCCGGGTTGCCGACATTCATCATGATCTTGAACGGCAGCCTGGGCATCGACTCGATCGAGTTGCGCTGGATATCGAAATCCAGACGGCCATCATAAATACGCCCGGTATCGCCCTCGGCGCAGGATACGGTGACCGGCTGGCCTTCCTGAAGCACCTCGGTGGCATCACCACAACCGACGATAGCCGGCACCCCGAGCTCACGGGCGATAATCGCAGCGTGGCAGGTACGCCCACCACGATTGGTGACAATCGCGGCGGCACGCTTCATTACCGGCTCCCAATCCGGGTCGGTCATGTCGGTGACCAGCACGTCGCCGTCCTGAACCTTTTCCATTTCGCGAATACTGGAAACAATACGCACATTGCCGGCGCCGATGCGCTGGCCAATGGCGCGACCTTCCACCAGCACGGTGCCCTTCTGCTTCAGCAGGTAGCGTTCCATTACCGAAACATCGGAGCGGCTCTTCACGGTTTCCGGGCGGGCCTGAACGATATAGAGCTTGCCGTCGTCACCATCCAGCGCCCATTCGATGTCCATCGGTGCGCCGTAGTGCTTTTCGATTTCAATAGCCTGGCGGGCCAGCTCTTCAATCTGCACATCTGTCAGGCAAAAACGAAAGCGATCCGCTGCCTCAACTGCGACGGTCTGTACCGATTTGCCAGTCGCGCCGGTTTCAGCATAGACCATTTTCTGCAGCTTGCTGCCCAGGGTGCGGCGCAGCACGGCGGGGCGTTTGTTCAGCAGGGTTTTCTTGTGAACGTAAAACTCGTCCGGATTGACTGCGCCCTGCACTACCATCTCGCCGAGTCCGTAGGATGCGGTCAGGAATACCACGTCACGAAAACCGGATTCAGTGTCGAGGGTGAACATTACTCCCGCCGCGCCGGTTTCGGAGCGAACCATGCGCTGAATGCCGGCAGACAAGGCCACATGCGCGTGCTCAAAGCCCTGATGAACGCGATAGCTGATGGCGCGATCGTTGAACAAGGAGGCAAATACCTCCTTGACCGCATGCAGCACATGATCGATGCCGCGAATATTCAGGAAGGTTTCCTGCTGACCGGCAAAGGATGCGTCCGGCAGATCTTCGGCAGTGGCCGAGGAACGAACCGCCACGGCGATTTCGGCATTGCCGCCACCGATTTTTTCATAGCCTGCGCGAATTGCCTGCTCCAGTTCCGGCTGGAACGGCGCCTCGGTAACCCAGTTACGGATTTCCGCACCGGTTTTCGCCAGCGCCACTACGTCATCCACATTCAGCGCGGTCAGGGCGTCGTTGATCTTTTTTGTCAGGCCATTGCTGTCGAGAAAGTCACGGAAAGCCTCGGCGGTGGTGGCAAAGCCTCCCGGCACGGATACGCCGGCGGCGGACAGGTTACTGATCATCTCGCCGAGGGAGGCATTTTTGCCACCGACGGTGTCAACATCGCCCTTGCCAAGGTTCTCAAACCAGACTACGTAGTTTGCCAAGGTAGTGCTCCCTTTTGCTGAGCCGGACCGAAAGGCCGGGATTGCCGAAAACGGGTGTCCGAGCGGATCACGATGAAGGCGGGATTCTACCGAAAGCGCGGCGGTTTTTCTCGCCCAACATGGCCTGATCAGCCGGCGTCGGGGTCACAACCAGCGACGCACCCGTAGCAGCAACGTCAGGGCCAGCGCAAAGGCCAGTGTCAGCAGGGAAAACAGCAGGAATGCCTGCGGATGATCGGCCCCGGGTATACCACCGAGATTGACGCCGAACAGGCCGGTAATGAAGGTCAACGGCAAAAACAGGCAGGTGATGACTGCCAGCACATACATGCGCGAGCCAAGCCGGTCAGACAGGCGGCTTTGCAGGTCTTCCTGGGCGATAGTGGCATGTTCACGGGCCAGATCGATGTCTTCCAGCAGACGCTGCAACCGGTCCGCCGCCTCGCGAATCACCAGCCGGTCCGGCTCGGTCAGCCAGCTGCCGGTATCCGCCACCAGCCGTGCCATGGCCTCACGCTGTGGGCTCAGGTAACGGCGCAGGCTGATGGCCTGACGGCGCAGCTCGGCAATATTGTTCAGGGAAGCCGATGTGACCGAGCGGGCCGTGACCTCCTCCAGCAACGAAACCCGCTCCTCGATGCTGGCAATAACATCCTCGAAATGCCAGGTCAGCCGGTCCAGCAGTTCCGCCAGCAGCGCCTGCGCGGAACAGGGCCCCTGCCCCTGTTGCAGCGCGTCGAGCAAATCTGCCACTGCCTTCAGGCCTCGTCGCTGGGTGCTGATGATGCGCTCGTTATCCATCCACAAACGAATCGCGATCATATCTTCAGGCTGGGCGCCCGGGGTCAGGTTAACGCCGCGCAGGTTGATCAGGTGGGCATCTGCCAGGGTGGTCACACGCGGCCGTGTTTCCAGCGTCAGCAGGGCATCGACGGCCATCTCCGGCAAGCCGCTGTGATTGTTCAGCCAGTCCCGGGTGTCTGCCACGGTGTAGTCAAAATGCAGCCAGAGCACACCCTGCCCCGGTCGCCAGGCGTCCACCTCGGCCCAGCCGACGCGACGGGCGCCGCCGGCGCCGTCAAGCAACAGGGCGTGGACCAGACCTCGCTCCATCAGTCGGCAACCCGCACCAGCACGCGACCACGCACCTCACCGGCGAGAATGCGCGGGAACCAGGCCGGCAGTTCCGCCAGCGATACCTCGGCAGCAAGTAATCGTTCCGGCTGCTCCAGTCGCCACTCATCGGCGAGCACATCCCAGACCTGTTGCTTGATATCCAGCGGCAGCTCGACGCTGTCGACGCCAAGCAGGTTGATGCCACGGAGAATAAAGGGGAACACGGTGCCATTCAGCTGGGCCGAACCGGCCATGCCACAACAGGCGGCGCTGGCACCATATTTCAGGGTTTTCAGGGCATTCACCAGAATATCGCCGCCGACAGTATCGATAACGCCAGCCCAGCGCGGCTTAAGTAACGGCTTTTCGGTACCGGCTGACAGCGCCTCGCGGCCGATCACATCAGCAGCACCCAGCGCTTTCAACCAGTCGATCGCATCAGCCTTGCCGCTTCCCGCGATCACCGTAAAACCAAGTTTCGCCAGTAGCGCCACAGCCACAGCGCCAACACCACCACTGGCGCCGGTCACCAGCACTTCGCCCTGATCGGGAGACAGCCCGGTATCAAGCAGGCTCTCCACACAAAGTGCTGCCGTCATCCCCGCAGTGCCAAGCAACATGGCATAGCGAAGGTCCATGCTATCGGGAAGTTTCACCACCCAGTCTGCCGGCACGCGGATAAACTGGCCGTAGCCACCAGAGGTATTCATGCCAAGGTCATAGCCGGTGACGATCACCCGGTCCCCCGCCTTCCAGGGGCCATCGGATGCCTCAACCACCACTCCTGCAGCGTCAATCCCGGGCGTGTGGGGGTATTGCCTGGTAACACCCGGCTTGCCGCAAGCAGACAGTGCATCCTTGTAGTTCAGTGAAGACCATTCCACCCGAATCAGTACATCACCGGCGGGCAGCGCGGAGATATCTGTGTCGACCAGCGTGGAGATAAAGCCCTGCTCGGTTTTCTCGCTACGTAGCGCGCGGAACCCCTGACTCATGATGCCTCCAGACCTTATTTCAGCAGCCGATTGCCACCACGGTGAAACCAGTTTTCCAGTACTCGCACCATGGCGCCCTCGGTGGCCAGGCCAAGACGCTCTGCCAGTGTCCGACGAACCTGCCAACTGACTTCGAACACTTCGGCATCCTTGCTGCGCCGCAGCAGATACTCATCGCTGGTCATCAACTCATCAATCAGGCCCAGGTCCATGGCACGCAAACCATACCAGTGCTCACCGGTGGCCACTTTGGAGATGTCGAGACCGCGCCGGTTCTCGCGAACAAAATCCTTGAACAGGGTATGCGTGTCTTCCAGCTCTTCCTGAAACTTGGCGCGGTCACTGTCCGTGTTCTGGCCAAACATGGTCAGGGTGCGCTTGTATTCGCCGGCGGTGAGCAACTCGATATCAATATCGTTTTTCTTTAACAGGCGATGAAAATTCGGGATCTGGGCGACGACACCGATAGAGCCCACTACAGCAAAGGGCGCAGCAAGAATCTTCTCGGCAATACAGGCCATCATGTAGCCACCACTGGCGGCAACCTGATCAACACAAACAGTCAGATGAACACCCTGGGAAGTGATACGGCGCAGCTGGGACGCTGCCAACCCGTAGCTGTGCACCATGCCGCCGGGGCTCTCCAGACGGACGACGATCTCATCTTTAGCCTCGGCCACCTGCAACACTGCAGAAATTTCCTTGCGCAGATTATCGACCGCACTGGCACGCACGTCACCGTCGAAGTCCAGCACAAACACACGCCCACGCTTGTTCTCCGCAGGTGGCATTTTCTTTTCTGCCTTGCGTTTGAGCTTCTCGTCTTTGCGCTTGCGTTTGCTTTCTGCCTTGCTTTCGGCTTCTGTCAGGATCTCGTGACGCAGTCCATCGCGCAGATTTTCCACCTCCTGATTGACATGACGAACGCGCAGATAACCATCTTCATTCTGATTCCGATTGCGGGCTGCCAAGGTGGCAATGCCGCTGATCACAAACAGTAATGCAATGGTCACCGTTGCAATCTTGGCAACAAACATCCCGTACTCAACAAAAAAATCCAGCACTTCCAACTCCTGCATCGGAAACAAGAAAAGAGCAGTTCATACTACTCTGAATGTAATCAGGTTACTCCCAACGCCCCAACGCACTCCGGGCGGCGTCATTGAGCGGGCGCCCGGCGAGCCCGGTATTGGTGAGTATGATCTCGTATATGGCACCGTCCGCCATGGGCAGATAAGTCGCACTGCCATGCTGGGCATTGATCATCATGCTCCATCCGTCGCGGGCACTTTTCCAGATATCAAAGCCGATCGCCGGCCGGGAAATATGGTGGCTGCCCGGCTTTTTGGCCAGCTGATCTTCAAGCGTCAGGTAGCGGCCCTGGATATCCTCAAACTGATAACCCGGCTGAAATCCGAGCAAAGCAAAGATTCCCTTCCAGCGAACAATTCGAGCATCAATCTGCCACAGGTCCCCCTCCAGCTGATAATCGACGTTATTGCCGTCTGCCCCGGCCAGAGTGGCCACATAACTTTGCGGCCCCAGCTGACGAAAGCTGATCGTCGCCAGAGGGCCTTCCCGGGACAGCTGTTGATAGCTGAAAAGATTGAGAGAAAACAGCGAAAAATATACTGCCAAGGCAATCAGTAGCAGCCCCGCCGTACCCTTGAGCCACTGAATTAACCACTGGTTTCGCAACAGAACGAGGCTGCCGGCCAAAACAATTACCAGACAAAACCCGATGATCACCAGCGGTGCGGTATCGAATGCCATGAAGATGTCCTCGTCGTGATTCAGGCGCTCCCGCCCTGTAACCAGCTGTCAATAAGCGACCGGGAGATACTGCCCTGAGGCGGCATCAGCGGCAACTGGTCGCGGGAGAACCAGCCGGCCTCAATAATTTCCACGCCATCCGGACAGATTTCCCCGGATTCGTACTCAGCATGGAACGCCAGCATCAGTGAGTGCGGAAACGGCCAGGACTGGCTGCCATGATAGCGCAAGTTCCTGACACGTAACTGTGTTTCCTCCCATACCTCGCGCCGGACCGCGTGCTCGGCATCCTCACCAGGCTCCATAAAGCCAGCCAGACAGCTGAACATTCCCGGCGGAAACCCGGCACCATGTGCAAGCAGCGCCTGATCACCGCGACGCACCAAAGTGATTATGCAGGGTGTGATTCTCGGATACTGGGTGTACTGGCAGGCCGGACAGACCGTCGCCAGATCCCGTTCATGTGCCCTCGTCGCCGTACCGCAGCGACTGCAGAAGCCATGGTCACGACGCCAGCCCAGTAGCTGCACTGCCCGGGAAGCCATAATGAACTCACGGCGCGACAGCATATGAATCAGCCGGCGCAGATCCTCACCATGATAGCCTTCCGGCGGGGCCGCATCGGCATTCATGACTACGGAACAGACATGGCGCCCCTCCATGCGGCCAAGGTATATCAGCTCGCCGGGGAACAACATTCGCGCCATCCCTGCGCTGAAAAGCGGTAGTAGCGGCTGCGACTGGTCAGAGCTGATCAGCAGTCGACCCTGCTGGATAACAAACAGTAGCAGCTCGCCTTCAAGCTGCTGCGGTGCCGGGCAGAACTCGATTTCCGGAGCCATGGAAATCAGCCAACCGGCCGGATAACCGGAAAGCCGAGTTCTTCCATGCTGTCTTCAGCAATCTCGAGGACCGCATCGCCAATAGGCTTCATCTCTTCCATGCTCTCAAGATAGTAGTCAATGCTACTGATGGCATCTGCAAGGGTGTCCATGTGTTCGGGTTCCGGCGTGCCCGAACCCGAAGCCAGCAACCCCTGTTCAATGTAGGCGCGACAGGCATCCATAACCGCCCTGGCACGACCAAGGTCAAGAAACATCAGGCCACCGGAAACACCGCCGAGAATGCCTGGCAAATTAGCCAGATGCATACGGTCCCAGCCGGTCTCCAGAAAGGAAGCTACGGCCCGTTTTGCCAGGGCAAGCCCTGAACGACACTCGGAAACCACCGTCTTTCTGGCGTCATCCAGCTGATAGCGGGAAATTTTCTGATTGCCGGCATCCCGGTTGACATCATTGGACGGCAACAGGCTATGTTCCAGCGAAGCCACCGCATTTTCTGCTGTCAACAGATCATCAACCAGCGCCTGAAAATCGACGGATTCAATATCGGTATCAGCCGCCCAGCCACGTACCGAGTCGGCACGATCCTTGAGCTGCTGCGCCTCACGATTCAGATTAACCATGGTCAGGGTGCTACCGATTCTGGCCAGACCATCGGCGACATCCCGGTAATCCGTATCCGCCACACCCTGAGCTGCGAGATCAAGTGTCTGCTTGACACTGTTGAGTTCTTCTTTCAACGACACCGCGACTGTTCTGATGACCGAGCCACCGCCACCGGTCATCAGGGCAATCTCCGCCTGCAGTTCCGCATCAGTAATGCGGGGACGGATCTCAAACGCCTGCTTGACCTCGCCAAGCACACCCGCAGAATGACTGCACAGCGAAACGATAAAAATACTTTCTTTCAACAGCAGCAAGGACGCGTCTGCGGCCAATGCCCGCTCACCTTCCTGGACAAGGCGCTTGATCTGCCTGTCGTACTGTGCAAGCAGTGCCTTGCGGGCCGGCGTGATCACCATGTCGTCAGCAATCAGCGCCTCAAGCATGGCGCGACCAACCCACCACATCCGCCCCATCGGGGCCGGACCACACAAGCGGTCGAGACGACCCAACGCCCGAGCCATCAGCTTCAGGCTAACCGTGCTGTTCTGCGCTCTCAGCACACCAAGCAGGCCTACCTGATACATGTGGCGCAGGCGCCGGCCGAGGCGACCCAGCTCTGAGGGAGGTGTCTTGCTTGCTACAGGAGCAGGAAAGCGATCCCGGGCCAGATCAACGGAGAAAAAATGACTTTCCTGAACCAGCGGCTTGCCGGCTGCGCGGCGCAACTCGTTGAGACCGCCAACCATGACCTCCGGCAGCGGCCGGTTCTTCAGCTGGACATATTCCAGATAGCGGCCAACCAGCAAGATGGCCTGACTCAAAGCCGCACCTAACGGGGTGGCCGAAGGCCCGCCTTCCTGCAGTTTGCGGGTAACCTGCTCCATCTCGGTGATCATCAGAGCGGCCGCCGGCAGCTCCAGTACCTGGAAAATACCGCGCAGTTGGTGAAAAGCCTCTGCACAGGCATCCAGCTCGTGAAGCTGGGACGCATCCGCCGCCCAAGCCTCGAGATGCCGGCCAACCTCCACCAGAGTGCTGTCTATCTCTTCCTTGATGAAGGTCAGCGAGGTGCTGTTGGTCATGGCAACCATGAAATCTCCGCTGTCTTGATATTCTTCTAAGCGCTTGCCGGCAAACACTGATCAGTTTCCCGCAGGTCCCCGAGTGTGCCTGTCCGTGCCCCGATCAACAGTGCCGGCAACTGTCGCATGATGTTAAAGAATGCGTCAACTTTTACCGCCAACCAACTGAAAAAAAAGAGTTTTGCCAAATCGGACACAATTCGTAGAAGGTGCTGCGGGTCTCAGGTCTGCCGACGCCACAGGCTGCCACCCTCCGCCGCCCGGTCGAGCTGATCGAGCCGGGCCTCATGTCGGGCCAGCTCGTCGTCACTGGCCGCGCAAACCTGCAAGGCTGAACGGCCGGCAGGCAATCGTCTGATTGGCTCCGCCGTCGCCACACCGGAACTGCCCTCACCATCCAGCGACAGCCCGACCTGCCCGCCGGTCATGGCCAGATAGACTTCGGCCAGCAGCCGGGCATCCAGCAAGGCACCGTGCAGTTCCCGGTTGGAGTTGTCGATACC
Source organism: Alcanivoracaceae bacterium (assembly GCA_040235405.1). Taxonomy (GTDB): domain Bacteria; phylum Pseudomonadota; class Gammaproteobacteria; order Pseudomonadales; family Alcanivoracaceae; genus PGZG01. Next base: position 19,980 of record JBECKT010000103.1, on the reverse strand, counting down.
GAAGCGACGGCAAAGGGCATCCAGACTGACCCGCTGGCCCGGGTACATTTGCCGTGCCATGACCAGGCTGTCGAGCACCCGGCAGCGCTCCAGAATATTAATTGCCGGCTCACCGAGCAGCTTCAGCTCATGATTGATAAAGCCGATATCGAACGGCGCGTTATGAATCAGCAGCTCGGCGCCATCGACAAACTCGATAAAGTCCTCAGCGACGGCTGAAAACAGCGGTTTGTCCGCCAGAAACTCGGTACTCAGGCCATGCACATCCAGCGCGGCCTGATCACTGTCCCGTTGCGGGTTGAGGTAGTAATGCAGCACCCGTCCGGTACAACGGCGGTCGACAATCTCGACACAGCCGATCTCGATAATACGATGGCCTTCGCTGGTCTCAAGGCCGGTCGTTTCGGTATCCAGAACAATCTGTCTCATCGGGGCACCCCTCCGTTACCGGGTTGCAGGCTGTCGATACCGCGATTAGCCAACTGGTCCGCCCGCTCGTTCTCGTCGTGGCCGCTATGGCCCTTGACCCAGTGCCAGCGCACCGTGTGCCGCGCTGCGGCCTGCTCCAGCTGCTGCCACAGGTCGGCATTCTTGACCGGCTTCCTGTCCGAGGTTTTCCAGTTGCGCGCTTTCCAGGCGGGCAACCATTCGCTGATACCCTTGCGGACATACTCCGAGTCTGTGGTCAGGTCGACGTCACAGGGCTCGCGCAGGGTTTCCAGCGCACGAATGGCCGCCATCAGCTCCATGCGGTTATTGGTCGTGTCAGGTTCGCCGCCAAACAGCTCACGCTCATGTTCGCCGTAGCGCAACAAGGCTCCCCAGCCCCCGGGGCCAGGGTTTCCGCGGCATGCACCGTCGGTGAAAATTTCGATTCGCTTCAATGCTCGGATCCTTCCTGATCAGGCCTGATACGCCGCTGCCAGTGCGCCAGCGGCACCGGAATCACCTGCGGGCCGCGCTCGGGCAGGGCGAAGCGCGGGCGCAAGGGCCGGATCATAGCCGCCCGCTTGCGGGCGACGAGAATATAGAAGGCGCCTCGACGGGGCCAGCAGCGTTGACCAAGGCGGGCAATAAACGAGTATCGCCGGGGCGAACCTTCCGCCAGCGGCAACACATAGTGACCACTTTCGTAACCCTCTAGCTCCAGCCCGAGCACGCCCAGCCAGTCGTGCACGCGCTGGGCCGGAAGAAACCGGGCCAGCCATGGCAGCCGCCCCGAACCGAGCCGGAACAGCCGCGCCAGCCCCCACAGGCTGAAAGGGTTGAAACCGACCACCACCAGCGTACCGCCCGGAATCAGGCTGCGGGTGGTTTCCCTGAGCACCTCATGCGGGTTGGCCTCGAAGTCCAGGCTGTGGTGAAGCAGCACCAGATCCAGGCTGTGGTTGGCAAACGGCAGACTGGCGGGATCGGCAAGAAGATCAGCCCCCTCGTCGCCGGGACGGCCGAGGTAGTGACGGCGACGGATTCGGGTGGCATCCAGAAGGTGCTCTGCCCGACCGACACCACATTGCAGGGCGTGGTAGCCGACAGCCCGAACCAGAATGTCATCGAGTAGCAGGCGCTGTTCGGCGAGCATGGCCTGGCCGGCCTCACTGGCCAGCCATTCCGCAAAGGCGCGATCTGTGTCCGGCGGTGGCCGCCGGAACGGCGAACGAAGCAGACGTGGCAAGTCCATACGGTTTGCGCAACCTGTGACGGGTGTTAAGGTGCAGTCTATCAAGGCTTTGGTATCTGTTCTGCCCTTATGCTGCATCTTCACCCGGTACCGGCGTTTCAAGACAACTATATCTGGCTGGTCCATGACGACAGCGGTCGCTGCCTGATCACCGACCCCGGTGACGCCGTGCCGGTAATCGCCGCCCTGGACCGGCTGGGACTGACCCCGACTGCCATCCTGGTCACCCATCACCACCCGGATCATATTGGCGGCATTCAGGCCCTGCTGAGTCGTTGGCCGGTGCCGGTATATGGCCCGGCCCGGGAAAAAATTCCCGGCTGCACCCAACCCATGCACGACGGCGACCGGATCCGCTTTGATGCCCCGAAAATAACGCTGGATGTGCTGGACGTACCGGGGCACACGCTGGGCCATATCGCTTATTACAGTGCCGAGGCTGAGCCGCCGGTTCTGCTCTGCGGCGACACCCTGTTCAGTGGCGGCTGCGGCAGACTGTTCGAGGGTACCGCCGCACAACTCCAGCAGTCACTGGACCGCTATGCCGGGATGCCCGGCAACACCCTGTTGTGCTGCACCCACGAGTACACCGAAGCGAATCTTCGTTTCGCCCTGTCGCTGTTGCCGCAAGATCCGGCCATTGGCCGGCGCATGGCAGAGGTTCAGGCGCTGCGCGGGCAAGGTCAGCCCTCCCTGCCCTCGACACTGGCTGAGGAACGGCAAAGCAATGTGTTCCTGCGCTGTGAAGACCCCGCCCTGATTAAGGCGCTGGCCGGTGATGCCAAGGAACCTGTCGACCGGCTTTCGGTCTTTACGGCATTGCGGGCACGGAAAGACCGTTTCTGATACCTTTCCGTTGCCGACCTATGCCCCGCCGCCGTGCGGGACTACTTGACTGACTTGATGGCCACTTTCGTTGTTATGAAAACGTTGTTATGAAAAAAATCACCCTGCTGCTGGGCGCTGCCCTGCTCCTGAATGCCTGTGCCAGTCGCGGCCCGGCAGTTTCCGAACATGATCCACTGGACGATTTCGGCCCGATGCTGGCCGCTGCTGCGGAGCAAGGCAATATCGCCCTGCTCTGTGGTGATACTGACGAGCCGGAACTGAAACCGGAAGCGCTGCCCGTCACCGGCAATGATCTGTGGGAGCGTCTGCGTAGCGGCTTCGCCATGGATCTGGACCGCGATGATGCACGCATCACTGCCGAGCGCAATTGGCTGATCCGCAACCCTCAATATATTGAACGGGTCACCACTCGCGCCCAACGCTACCTTTATCACATCGTCGAGCGCGCCGAGGCCAAGCAGGTGCCGCTTGAGCTTGCGCTGCTGCCGATTGTCGAGAGTGCTTTTGATCCGTTCGCCTATTCACATGGCCGCGCTTCCGGCCCATGGCAATTCATTCCCTCCACCGGCCGCGCTTTCGGACTGACCCAGAATTACTGGTACGACGGCCGCCGCGATATCCTTGCCTCCACCGATGCCGCACTGGATTATCTGACCCGCCTCGCCAATCGCTTCAATGGCGACTGGGAACTGGCGCTGGCTTCTTACAACGCTGGCGGCGGTACTGTTTCGCAAGCCATTACCAGAAACAAGCGTCGCAACCGCCCGACTGATTACTGGAGTCTTGATCTGCCCCGTGAAACCCGAGCCTATGTGCCGAAGCTGATTGCCATCAGCCAGATTGTTCGCGACCCGCAACGTTACGGCCTGAGCCTGCAACCTGTTGCCAACCAGCCTTATTTCAGCGTCGTCGATACTGCCGGGCAGCTCGACCTGCAACTGGCCGCAGATATGGCCGGTGTCGACATCGATGAGCTTTATTATCTCAACGCAGGTTACAGCCGCTGGAGCACGCCACCGTCAGGCCCGCACCGCCTGCTGGTGCCGATTTCACGAGCAGAAGCACTGAGCCTGGCACTGCTCGACTTGCCTGCAGAGCAGCGGCTGCGCTGGCAGCAGTACACCATTTCATCCGGCGACACGCTCGGCGGCATTGCCAGGCGCTTCAACACCACCATTGACGCACTGAAAGCCACCAACAATCTGAACGGCAATATTATTGTTGCCGGTCGCACGCTGTTGATCCCGCAGCCGGGCGCCAACGCCGACAGCTATAAACTCAGCGCAGATAATCGACTGCAATTGAAACAGAGTCAGGGCCCGGCCGGGGGCACGCGGATCGATTACCAAGTACGCAGCGGCGACAGCTTGTGGACCATCGCCCGGAAACACACTGTCGGTGTGCGGGAGCTGGCCAAATGGAACGGCATGGCACCGGGCGACACCCTCAGTGTCGGTCGGTCTCTGGTGATCTGGAGTCAGTCCGGCACTGGCGCAGCAGCTCCGCAAGCAGGTGATCGCCCGGAAATGATCCGCAAGGTAAATTATGCTGTTCGCCATGGTGATTCCCTGCACCGTATCGCCAATCGTTTCAATATATCGGTGACCCAGATCGCCGGCTGGAATAATCTCAACACCAGTCGCTACCTGCAGCCGGGACAGAAACTGAAACTGTATGTGGATGTACGCCATGCGCCGTAACCGCATTGCCGGTTATTGTCTTGCAACTGTAGCAGCACTTGGCTGTGCTGCGAGTTCTGCCGAGCCGCGGCATGGCTACCATCCGTATGGCGTACTCAAGTACCCGGCTGACTTCCATCATTTCGATTACGTCAATCCCGATGCACCCAAGGGCGGCACGTTGACGCTACTCGGTGCCGGTGATTTTGACAGCATCAATCCCTACATCCTGTCAGGCCGCAGCCCGGCCAACTCGCCGGGCATCTATGTGTTCGGCTTTCTCGAGATGACCGATACGTTGATGATGGGCAACGATGTTCATAACAGCGTCGGCGACGAGGCCGGATCCGCCTATGGCCTGATTGCCAAAAGCATTGACTGCGATGAGTCTCTCGACCACTGCACTTTCAAACTTCGACAGGAAGCGAAGTTTCAGGATGGCATCGCCATCACTGCCGAAGACGTGGCGTTCTCATTTGCCCTGCTTCGCGAGCAGGGGCATCCGCGCTATGCGCTGCGTTACCAGCAGATTGATAAGGTCAGTGTGATCGACAAACATCAGGTACGTTTTCACTTCAGCGGCGAACATCGACGCATGCTGCCACTGATCGCCGGGCAACTGCCTGTACTGCCGAAACACTACTGGAAAGACAAGGACTTCAGCCGCAGCTCTCTGGATATTCCGGTTATCAGCGGCCCCTACAGGGTGGCCAGACTACAACCCGGCAAACAGATGGTGCTACAGCGTGACCCGCAGTACTGGGGACGCGACTTGCCCGTTAACCGTGGTCGTTACAATTTCGACACCGTGGTAATCGACTTCTACCGCGATGCCCAGGTGGCCTTCGAAGCATTCAAAACCGGCGGTTACGATGTTCACCTTGATTACATTGCCAAACACTGGGCAACCGCCTACGACTTCCCGGCTGTGCGTGATGGCCGGGTCAAGCGCGAGGAAATTCCCCACCGCATTGCCCAGGGCACTCAGGCATTCTTCTTTAACCAGCGTCGGGCACCATTCAACGACCCGAATCTGCGGCAGGCGCTGGGCATGCTGTTTGATTACGAGTGGACCAATCGCACCATTTTCAACGGCGCCTACCAACGGCAACTGAGCTGGTTTCCGAACAGCAGCCACAGCGCCACCGGCATTCCTTCAGGCCGGGAGCTGGCGCTACTGGAACCGTTCCGGGAGCAACTGCCTGACGAGCTGTTCAGTGAACCGTTCAAACTGCCCGTCAGCGATGGTTCCGGCCGGGACCGGCGCCTGATGAGCCAGGCCATGGCACTTTTCAAACAGGCCGGCTACGTGGTGCGTGACCGCAAGCTGGTACACGGCGATAGCGGCGCGCCACTGAAAATGGAAATCCTGAACTACCATAACCCGGGCATGGATCGCGTTATCCAGCCGTGGCTGCGAAACCTGGAGGCGCTTGGCATCGAGGCCAGCTACCGCTCGGTGGATCCAGCCAGCTTCAAGGAGCGGCTCGACAAATTTGACTTTGACGTCACGCTTTTCGTATTGCCGCAGAATACTTTTCCCGGTGTCGAGCTGATCGAGTACCTGCACTCCGATAGTGCCAACCTGAGTGGCGGCCGCAATTACGCCGGCATTCAGGATCCGGTAGTCGATGCCCTGATCAGCAAAGTATTATCCGCCACCACTCTGGAAGATTACCGGGCTGCATTGCGGGCGCTGGACCGGGTACTACTGTGGCGTCACTACACTATTCCGCACTGGTACCTGGGCCGCCACCGGCTAGCATGGTGGAACCGTTTTGAACGACCGGATGCGCCGATGCCATACATACTCGGCACGGAAACCTGGTGGCAGAAAAATGGCCCGGGCCAACCGGCTACTGCCGATAAATAATGACCACAGGGAGTTCAGATGCTGAGAACGTTGCTGCTTGCACCGCTTTTACTCACCATGGCTGCCAGCACTCAGGCGGCACCCGCAAGTCATGCCATTGCCATGCATGGCAAGCCGAAGTACGACGCCAACTTCCGCCACTTCGATTACGTCAACCCGGATGCGCCGAAGGGTGGCACGCTGCGCCGACACGTCATCGGCACCTTTGACAGCTTCAACCCCTATATTCCCAAGGGCAATGCCGCCGCCGGCACCGGATACCTGTACGAGACCCTGACTACTGCAAGTCAGGACGAGCCCTTTACCCAGTACGGCCTGCTGGCCAGCTCCATCGAACTGGCGAATGATCGCAGCCATGTAACATATCGACTGCACCCGGAAGCCCGCTTCGCAGATGGCAAACCCGTTACCGCAGAAGATGTGGCATTTTCCTTTGAGTTGCTGACCAGCCAGGGCTCTCCCGGCTATGCCTACTACTATGCCGATGTGGAGAAAGCCGAAGTTGTTGATCGGCTGACTGTGCGCTTCCATTTTCGCAGCACCGAAAACAAGGAGTTGCCACTGATCGTTGGCCAACTGCCGGTACTGCCGAAACACTATTGGCAGGAGCGTGACTTCAGCAAACCAACACTCGACAAACCGCTTGGCAGCGGCCCATACCGGATTGAAAGTGTTCAACCGGGCCGTCGCATCGTTTACTCACGGCGCAACGATTACTGGGGCAAGGATCTGCCCGTCAATCGCGGCCAGTACAACTTTGACCAGCTCAGCTTCGAATATTTTCTCGATGAAACTGTTTCTCTGGAAGCCTTCAAGGGTGGCGCCTATGACTGGCGCCTGGAAAACAGCGCCAAGGACTGGGCCACCGGCTATGCCAGCCCGGCACTGACAAAAAAAGAAATCATCCTTGAAGAGATTCGCCACCAGTTGCCGGTGGGCATGCAGGCTTTTGTCATGAACCAGCGGCGCCCACTGTTCCGGAACAGAGCGCTTCGCGAGGCAATCGGTCTGGCTCTGGATTTTGAGTGGTCGAACCAGAATCTTTTCCAGAGTCAGTATGTGCGCACCCGCAGCTTTTTCCAGAACTCGGAGATGGCTGCCACCGGCCTGCCGTCCGCTGCAGAGCTGAAAATCCTCGAGCCTTTTCGAAAGCAACTCCCGGAGGAAGTCTTCAAGCGCGAATATCAGCCACCGAAAACCGATGGCTCCGGCCGTCCCCGTGAAAACCTGCAGCGCGCCCAGCAACTTCTGCGCGAAGCCGGCTACACCCTCAAACAGAACCAGCTATTTACTGCCGCGGGCGAACCGGTCAAGTTCGAGATTCTGCTCAACAGTCCGGCATTCGAGCGCGTCGCGCTGCCGTTCTCGCGCAACCTGAAGGCCCTCGGAATAGCTGCCGGCGTCCGCCGCATCGATCCGAACCAGTACGTCGAACGTGTGCGCAAGTTCGACTACGACGTCATCATCGGCGGCTTTCCACAGTCCCTTTCTCCGGGCAATGAACAACGTGATTTCTGGCACTCGAAAGCCGCCGACACGCCGGACTCACGCAACCTGATCGGCCTGCGCGACCCGGTTGTCGATGCACTGGTGGAGCTGATCATCAGTGCCCCGACACGGGAAGATCTGGTCACTCGCTGCCGGGCACTGGACAGGGTGCTGCAGTGGGGCCATCACGTGGTGCCGAACTGGCACATCGACCGGTTCCGCGTCGCTTATCGCCACACCCTCGCCCACCCGAAGGTATCGCCGCCCTACGGCCTGCCAATTGACGCCTGGTGGCAGAAACCCTGATGAGCTGGTACATCCTGCGCCGTCTCGCCCTGATAGTACCGACCCTGTTCGGCATTCTGGTGCTGAATTTCCTGATTGTGCAGGCCGCTCCCGGCGGCCCGGTAGAACGCATGGTGGCCGAGCTGAAAGGCATGCATGCGTCTGCCACCGGACAGTTCGCTGGCAGTAGCGCGGATATGCTGCAGACCACCACCGGCAGCAGCGAATATCGCGGCTCCCAGGGCCTGCCGCCGGAGCTGATCGCGCGTATTGAAGCGCTGTACGGGTTCGACAAGCCGCCGCTGGAACGTTTCTGGCTGATGCTGAAAAACTATGCCAGCCTTGAATTCGGAGAATCCTATTACCGCGGCAGACCCGTCACCGAACTGATTGTCGAACGTTTGCCCGTGTCCATCTCGCTCGGCCTCTGGAGCACCCTGATTACCTACCTGGTATCTGTGCCACTGGGCATACGAAAAGCCGTTCGTCATGGCACACCGTTCGATATCTGGAGCAGCAGCGCGATTATTGTCGGTTATGCCATTCCCAGCTTCCTGTTTGCCATCTTGCTGATCGTGCTGTTCGCTGGCGGCAGCTATCTCGACTGGTTCCCGCTGCGTGGCCTGACCTCCGATAACTGGGATTCATTATCCTGGTTCGGCAAGATCACCGATTACCTCTGGCATATCACCCTGCCGACCATTGCCATCGTCATCGGCAACTTTGCCACCCTGACCATGCTGACAAAAAACTCGTTTCTTGATGAAATCAGCAAGCTTTATGTGCAGACCGCCATGGCCAAGGGGCTCAGTGAGAATCAGGTGCTTTATCGTCACGTATTCCGTAATGCCATGCTGATTATCATTGCCGGTTTCCCGGCTGCTTTTGTTGGCATGTTCTTTTCCGGTGTGTTGCTGATCGAATATATCTTCTCCCTTGAGGGGCTGGGCCTGCTCGGGTTTGAGTCGGTCATCAATCGCGATTACCCGGTGGTATTCGGCACCCTGTTTATCTTCACTTTGATCGGCCTGCTGCTGAAGCTGGTCAGTGATCTCACCTATGTACTGGTGGATCCGCGCATTGACTTCGAACGGCGGGAATTCTGATGTTGCTGAAGAATCCGGTCAGTCGGCGCCAATGGCAGGCATTCCGGGATAACCGGCGTGGCTACTGGTCACTGTGGATATTTGCCGGGCTGCTGCTGATCTGCATGACGGCTGAGATCATTGCCAACGACAAGCCGATCCTGCTCGGCTATCAGGGCGAGCTGTACGCGCCGGTTCTGTTTACCTACCCGGAAACCGAGTTCGGCGGCATGTTCGAAACCGAAGCCAATTACCGCGACCCCTATGTTCGTGAACTGATTGAGGCCGAGGGCTGGATGCTGTGGCCACTGATCCGGTTCAGCTACAACACCATCAACTATGATCTGACTGTCCCCTCCCCGGCCCCGCCCTCGACTGAAAACTGGCTGGGCACGGATGATCAGGGGCGCGACGTATTGGCGCGCATCATTTATGGCCTGCGCATTTCATTACTGTTCGGCCTGATGCTGACTTTTGCCAGCAGCATAGTTGGCGTCATGGTCGGCGCCATTCAGGGTTATTACGGCGGCTGGGTGGATCTGGCCGGCCAGCGCTTTCTTGAAATCTGGTCGAGCATGCCAACACTCTATCTGCTGATTATTCTGTCCAGTTTCGTCAAGCCGGGGTTCTGGTGGTTGCTGGCAATCATGCTGCTGTTTTCCTGGATGGCGCTGGTGGATCTGGTTCGGGCCGAGTTCCTGCGCGGCCGCAATCTGGATTATGTTCGCGCCGCCCGAGCGCTTGGCGTGTCTGACCGGATGATCATGTTCCGCCACATCCTGCCCAATGCCATGGTCGCGACCCTGACCTTTATGCCGTTCATTTTGAACGGCTCGATCGTCACCCTGACCTCACTGGACTTTATCGGCTTTGGCCTGCCGCCGGGTTCGCCCTCCATGGGTGAGCTGCTCGGCCAGGGCAAGGCCAACTTGCAAGCGCCCTGGCTTGGCATCAGCGCCTTTGTCTCGCTGGCATTCATGTTGTCGTTGCTGATTTTTATCGGCGAAGCGGTGCGCGACGCCTTTGATCCGAGGAAGTACTTGCAATGACTATCCGCCTCGCGATCAATGAGTTGACCATCCGTTTTCCCGGTCAGTTACAGCCGGCCGTGAATAACGTCAGCCTGTCCGTACAGGCCGGCAGAATGCTGGCACTGGTGGGCGAATCCGGTTCCGGCAAATCCCTGACTGCCCTGGCGGTGCCGCAACTTCTTCCGACCCAGGCCAATTGGCATGCAAAAAGTATCCAACTTGACGGAGAGGACATCAGTCGCGCCTCCGAACTACGTCTTCGCACCTTACGCGGGCACCGCATCGGCATCGTTTTTCAGGAGCCGCTGTCTGCCCTGAATCCACTGCATACTGTCGCCAGGCAACTGGCAGAGAGCCTGCAGATTCATCAGAAACTGTCGAACCAGCAGGCCCGGGCCCGCAGCATTGAACTACTGACGCTGGTGCAACTGCCGGAGCCTGAACAGATGCTCATGCGCTATCCGCACCAACTTTCCGGCGGCCAGCGCCAGCGGGTCATGATTGCCATGGCGCTGGCCAACGATCCGTCCGTGCTGATTGCGGATGAGCCGACCACCGCCCTTGATGTCACCGTCCAGCAAAGCATTCTGGACCTGCTCAAGAAGCTGCAAAAAGACCTCAATCTCGGGGTGCTACTGATTACCCATGATCTCGGCATCGTCGCCCGCTACGCCGAAGATGTGGCGGTGATGAAGCAGGGTGAAATTGTTGAAACCGGTGTCACTCGCGACGTGTTGGCCGCACCACAACACCCCTACACACAACAACTGCTTGGTGCTGAACCGCACGGCAGCGCACCGGTAACAGATGCCAGCCGCAATGTGCTCCTGCAGGGTGACAACGTCTGCGTCTGGTTCAGGCAGAAACGCAGCTGGGGCCGACATGACTGGTTTCATGCCGTTGATGACGTCAGCTTCGTGGTCCGTCAGGGCGAAACGCTGGGCATTGTTGGCGAATCCGGCTCCGGCAAATCAACGCTGGCAATGGCCATCCTGCGCCTGATCGACAGTCGCGGCGGTATCCGCCTTGGCGATACCCGTCTTGATACCCTGCGTGGACGTGCCGTCACTCCATTGCGTAAACGCATGCAGGTGGTGTTTCAGGATCCCTGGGGCACACTCGATCCGCGCATGACCGTTGGCCAGATCGTGGCCGAGGGCCTGACCGTGCACGCCAGAGAGCTGCATCGGCAACAACGGGACCAGCAGGTTGCCGATATGCTCCGCGAGGTGGGACTGGATCCGGACGCCCGGCACCGTTATCCGCACGAGTTCTCCGGCGGCCAGCGTCAGCGGATTGCCATCGCCCGGGCCCTGATTCTGCGCCCGGAGCTGCTGATACTGGATGAGCCGACCTCGGCACTGGACCGCAGCATCCAGCATCAGGTGCTGGAGCTGCTGCGCGATCTGCAGCAACGCTTCAACCTGACCTATGTGTTTATCAGCCACGACCTGAAGCTGGTCCGCAGCATCAGTCATCATCTGCTGGTAATGCGACATGGCAGGGTAGTCGAGTCCGGCACCACGGAACAGGTCTTCTCCGGGCCCACTCAGGACTACACCAGAACGCTGCTTGATGCCGCCTTTGATGAGCGCCTGAGACAGCTATAGGATTGCTTACAACCCGCCACTGGCGAAGCCACGCCAAGCCCCTATACTTGGGCGCAATTATCAGCATCAAGGGAGATCACCATGGGTTTTATGACTGGCAAGCGCTACCTCATCGTTGGCATCGCCAGCGACCGCTCGATTGCCACCGGCATTGCCGAAGCCATGCATCGCGAAGGCGCCGAACTGGCGTTTACCTACCAGAGCGACAAACTGAAATCACGGGTGGTCAAAGCTGCCGAAGCCTATGGCAGCAGTGAAGCCATGTGCTTCCCCTGTGATGTGGTCAGTGATGAACAGATTGATGCCGTCTTTACCGAACTGAAAAAGCACTGGGACGGCCTCGACGGCATCGTTCATGCAGTCGGCTTTGCTCCCGGCTACGAGCTGGATGGCAACTACATTGATGTCACCACCCGGGAAGGCTTCCGCATTGCCCATGACATTTCCAGCTACAGCTTCGTGGCTCTCGCCAAGGCCGGCCATGAAATGATGAAAGGCCGCAATGGCAGCCTGCTGACACTGACCTATCATGCTTCACGCCAGACAGTACCGAACTACAACGTTATGGGCCTGGCCAAGGCCAGTCTGGAGGCGTCAGTGCGTTATCTTGCTGCCAGTGTCGGGCCGGAAGGCATTCGGGTAAACGCCATTTCCGCCGGGCCAATTCGTACCCTGGCAGCCTCTGGCATCAAGAAGTTTCGCGCCATGCTTGACCATAATGCCGCCAAGGCACCGCTGCGCCGCAATGTCACCATCGAAGAAGTTGGCAACGCTGCTGCATTTCTCTGTTCCGACCTTGCCTCTGGCATCACTGGCGAGATCATGTATGTGGACGCCGGGGCGAATACCTCCGCCATGGCTCTGGCCGACGAAGACTGAACTCATCAGGCAACAAAAAAGCCGGCATAGCCGGCTTTTTTGTTGCCTGATTTTTTATTCAACCACTTCCGGGCGCAGGCGGCTCTCATACACATTCACGGGGGTGGTGTTGCGCAGCAGCATAAGCGCCTGACGCAAACTGCGACTGCCCTCAACGCTGGCCAGCTCAGCCAGCGCCATCGCCTCCTCGGTATCACTCAGCTGCGCCACGCCATCACGTACCGCAACAACACTCAGCGCTACCAGATCACCATTGGCAAGACGCAGCACCTGCACAGACCCGCTGCCCTCAGCAGGACGCGGCGCAGAAAAAGCGGCACGCACAACTTCGGCAGAAGGCACTGCATCAGTTCGTGACAAATCATCCTGATTTCGAACTTCAGCGCCAACAGTAGCAGCCAGCGCGTCAATGCCGGCACCAGCGGCAACCGCCTCGCGAGCGGACTCGGTCAAGGCATCAATTTCCGCCAGTGCCCGTTCGCGCTGAATATTGCTACGAATTCGATCACGCACCTCAGCCAGAGGCACTGGTTCGGCCGGGCGCACTTCCCCAATGCGAACCACCAGAGAACGACCATCCGGCAACTGCAGCAACTCACTATTCAAACCCTGATCGCGCACCGCCGAAGATACCACCGCCTCACGCACGACAGCGTGCTGTAGCAATCCACCCGACTGCGCCAGTGTCAGCCAGTCAGTGGTCTGCAGCGGCAGGCCGAGCTGCTCGGCCGGGGTCTGCAGGTCACTGTGCTCGAACGCCAGCTCCTCAAGTTGATCGGCAAGTTCAATTGCCCTGACTTCGGCTGCCCGTTTCTCAAGATCCGCAATGATCGCATCCCTGCTCTGTTCCACTGCCGGCAGCTCACGGGTCTGAACCGACAACAGCTTGACAAGGTGATAACCGGCATCCGTTACGACTGGCGCGGATACTTCACCTTCGGCCAGTGCGAACAGGGCCTGCTCCATCGATTCCGGCAAATCACCACGCCCTACCAGACCCAGCTCACCGCCAGCCGGCGCTGTGGATGCATCATCGGAAGCATCCCTGGCCAGATCAGCGAAATCCTCGCCCATGGCCAGACGGCCCTGCAGGGTCGCAATCTTCTGTTCTGCCTCGGCAGAGCTCTGATCGTCATTGACGGCAACCAGAACATGCGCCGCCCGGCGACGCTCAGCCCTTGCCGCGACCTGCTCCATGGCGGCACGGCGGGAGGCATACTCGGCCTGGATCTGCTCCTCGGTAATCTCCGCTTGGCCTGCCAGCTGTGCCGGATCAATTGCCACGTACTGCAGGCGCAGACTCTCCGGAGTCATGAAGGTGTTCTGATTGGCGTCGTACCAGGCCTGAATGTCTTCTGCGCTGACGTCATAACCGGATGCAAGCTCGGCCACAGTTCTGCGCACGTAACGAATATCGCGCTGCTGCTCAGCCAGACGCCGCTGCTCGGCAACCTCTGCCGGCAAGGCAAAGTCAGTGTCTTCAAAACCGCTCCGCACCTGATTCAGTAACAGGTCCTGACGCAGGCTACGAATAAATGAACGCTGATTCATACCCCTTGCGCGCACGAACTGCTCAAACGCATCGGCGGAAAACTTGCCATTCGCATCATGAAACCGGGGGATATCTACGACCAGTCGCGCCGCCTGCTCCTCTGAAACAGCCAGGCTGGCGTTACGCGCTTCAACAGCAAGCAGCTCATTATTGATCAACCCCTGGAGCACCATCTCCGGGCCGATAAAACTTTCCAGCAGCGCCGGATCCACGCCAGGGCTCTGACTCAGAACCTGCTGACGCATTTGCTGTACCCGCTCATTCAGCAGCCGGCCATAGATAGGATTACCGTCAACTTCCGCGACAACATCCGCATTCCGGCCACTTGATTCAAAGTACCCGTAAAACCCGGTAATGATAAAAGGCACAATAAACAGGAACAGCAGTATTTTGCCGATTGGTCCACGGATAAAATTTCTGAACGACTGCATCCAATTTCTCCATTGACGCCCGGCTCAATCAGTTTCCGGGCTGCCAGACTCACTGACTCATAAACAAAAAAGCGCATCCTCTGGATACGCTTTTTCGATGGCGGAGCGGACGGGACTCAAACCCGCAACCCCCGGCGTGACAGGCCGGCATTGCAAAACCGGCTGAACTACCGCTCCGTCACAGGCACTCAGTTAACAGCATCCTTCAGTGCCTTGCCGGCCTTGAAGCCCGGGACTTTGGCAGCAGCAATCTTGATGGTTGCACCGGTCTGCGGATTACGCCCCTCACGGGCAGCACGCTCTTTAACCTGGAAAGTGCCGAAGCCTACCAAAGAAACCGTGTCACCGTTTTTCAGTGCACCGGTGACCGCTTCGATGGTTGCATCCAGTGCGCGACCAGCATCTGCTTTGGACAGATCAGCTGCTGCGGCGATAGCGTCAATCAGTTCAGATTTATTCACGAAATTCCCCTTTGATTATGCAGATTATTCAGATGAGCGCCCGGCTCTCGTTCCCTGACCAAGGCGACTTTATACCAATGGCTCCCTGTACCGTCAAGGAAGGCTCCGTCTACTGACAAAAGCCTGCAACCCGCGTCCCTGCTGGCCTGACGCAACTCAACAAAGACGTCAGAACCGCGCGGCAGTATAGCAGTCCATTTGCTTATGACAGCAGGATTCAGCACACAAACCGGAATTTCCGCACAGGTTTTACAGAAAAGGTGAAAATAGCGGCGGAACCTCATGATTAGGAAAACAATATTTCCCAAGCTGACTGTTCCGACCTGACCCCGCCTGCTTCAGTCCTGATAATTCAACGCTGCTTTTTTAACCGGATTTCGCCCGATGCACACATATCGACCATGTGCGGGTGACACCAAACGTAACGCCGGATCAGTGTGTGCTGACACGGTCTTCATCCGGTTCCGGCTTCTTGCTGTTCTCGGCAGCGATTTCCTCCTCCACCTCAGCCTGACTGAGCGGAGTCGGCATATGTTGCAACGCCACCTCAAGCACCTGATCAATCCATTTGACCGGAATAATCTTCAGCGACGACTTGATGTTCTCCGGAATCTCTTTCAGATCCCGTTCATTTTCGTGCGGAATCAGCACAGTATCGATACCGCCACGATGCGCCGCCAGAAGCTTTTCTTTCAAACCACCGATCGGCAGAACCTGACCGCGCAGGGTGATCTCACCCGTCATCGCCACATTGGCGCGAACCGGGATGCCGGTCAGAACCGACACAAGAGTAGTGCACATAGCAATGCCGGCACTCGGCCCGTCTTTCGGCGTGGCGCCTTCCGGTACGTGGATATGGAAGTCGTTGCGCTCAAGCTGACGGCGACGGATGCCGAGCGTGCGCGCGCGACTCTTGACCACCGTCCAGGCGGCCTGAATCGATTCCTGCATGACATCGCCCAGCGAGCCGGTACTGGTTACCCTGCCCTTGCCAGGTACCGATACACCTTCAATGGTCAGCAGTTCACCGCCCACGGAAGTCCAGGCCAGACCGGTCACCTGACCAACCTGATCGGCCTCCTCGGCACGGCCGAAGCTGTACTTGCGTACGCCGAGATAGTTTTCGATACCGTCGCCCTCGACCAAAACCGGCTCGGTCGAACCGGCCAGCAGGTGCTCCTTGACCACCTTGCGGCAAACCTTGGCTATTTCCCGCTCAAGACCACGGACGCCGGCCTCACGGCTGTAGTGGCGAATGATATGACGCAGGCTGGCCTCGTCAAACTGGACTTCATTTGCCTTCAGGCCATTCGCCTCCAGCTGCTTGGGCAGCAGGTACTGACGGGCAATATTGACCTTCTCGTCCTCGGTGTAACCGGGAATCCGGATCACTTCCATCCGGTCCAGCAGCGGCCCCGGGATATTCATCGAGTTCGAGGTGCAGATAAACAGCACTTCAGAAAGATCGTAATCCACTTCCAGATAATGATCGTTGAAAGTGTTGTTCTGCTCGGGGTCGAGAACCTCAAGCAACGCCGACGCCGGATCACCGCGCTGGTCCATACCCATCTTGTCAATTTCATCAAGCAGGAACAGCGGATTGCGCACACCGACCTTGGCCAGCTTCTGCACCACCTTGCCCGGCAGAGAGCCGATATAAGTGCGACGGTGGCCACGAATCTCTGCTTCGTCACGCACGCCGCCGACGGCCATGCGGACAAACTTGCGATTGGTCGCCTTGGCAATGGATTGGCCGAGCGAGGTTTTACCGACCCCGGGCGGGCCAACCAGACACAGTACCGGCCCCTTGACCTTGCCAACCCGGCTCTGCACGGCGAGGAACTCGAGAATCCGGTCCTTCACCTCTTCCAGACCATAGTGATCCTGATCCAGTACCTGCTGGGCACGGGCGATGTCATGGCTGATCTTGCTGCGCTTTTTCCACGGCACATTCACCATCCAGTCCAGATAGCTGCGCACCACGGTGGCTTCCGCCGACATCGGCGACATCATCTTCAACTTGTTCAGTTCGGTTTTGGCTTTCTCGCGGGCCTCCTTACTCATACCCGCCGCATTAATGCGTTTTTCCAGATCTTCAAGTTCGTTACCACCCTCCTCCAGATCGCCCAGTTCTTTCTGGATCGCCTTCATCTGTTCGTTCAGGTAGTACTCGCGCTGGCTTTTCTCCATCTGCTTCTTGACCCGGCCACGGATACGCTTCTCGACTTTCAACACGTCAAGCTCGCCCTCCATCAGGCTGATCAGATGCTCGACCCGCTCGCGGGCGTCGGCCATCTGCAGAATGTCCTGCTTTTCCTCGATTTTGAGCTGCAGATGCGCGGCAATGGTATCGGCCAGACGTCCCAGCTCATCAATGCTGGTCACCGAACTGACAATCTCCGGCGCCACTTTCTTCGACACCTTGACGTAATCATCAAACTGGGCAAGCAGGGATTTCGACAGGGCCTCCGCCTCTGCCGGCTCCGGCAGCACCTCTTGCAGTTCTTCGGTATTGGCCGTGATGCTGACGCCTTCCATCATCAAATGAGTGACCGAAGCACGGGACACGCCCTCTACCAGCACCTTGACGGTGCCATCCGGCAGTTTCAGCATCTGCAGCACGGTCGCAACGGTACCCACCGCATGAATATCCTCTGCGGTCGGCTCATCGTCAGAGGCGTTGCGCTGAGCCACCAGCAGCACCTGTTTGTCACCGGCCATGGCCGCTTCCAGCGCGCGGATAGATTTGGCCCGGCCAACAAACAGCGGGATGACCATATGCGGGTAAACAACCACATCTCTGAGTGGCAGCAGGGGGATTTCTTTCAGCACATTCGCCTCACTGGTTAGCAGTTCACTCCGGCCCAACACTGAAAAAGGCCCTTGCAGGCCTTTTTCAGTGTCAGTCCGGCGCTACTTTGGATGCCGGCTTTTCACTGTTGCTGTAAATCAGCAGCGGCTCTGAATCACCGCGAATGGTTGCCGAATCAATGACCACTTTGGCAACGCCCTGCATCGACGGTACCTGATACATGGTGTCGAGCAGCACATTTTCAAGGATTGACCTCAGACCACGGGCACCGGTCTTGCGCTCCATGGCACGCTTGGCCACTTCACGCAGGGCATCCTCGCGGAAATCCAGCTCGACCCCTTCCATCTCGAACAGCCGACCATACTGCTTGGTCAGGGCATTGCGCGGCTCGGTCAGGATCTGGATCAGGGCATCCTCGGTCAGCTCCTCCAGCGTCGCAGTCACCGGCAAACGACCGATGAATTCCGGAATCAGACCGTACTTGATCAGATCTTCCGGCTCGACTTCCTGGAACAGCTGGCCAACGGTGCGGCCAAACAGCTTGCTCTTTACTTCCGCCGAGAAACCGATGCCGCCTTTTTCAGAACGGGCCTGAATGATTTTCTCGAGACCGGCAAAAGCACCACCGCAAATGAACAGGATGTTGGAAGTATCGACCTGCAGGAATTCCTGCTGCGGATGCTTGCGGCCACCCTGCGGTGGCACCGACGCCACCGTACCTTCGATCAGCTTGAGCAGCGCCTGCTGCACACCTTCACCGGATACATCGCGGGTAATCGACGGGTTGTCGGACTTGCGCGAAATCTTGTCAATCTCGTCAATATAGACAATACCCTGCTGCGCTTTTTCAACATCGTAGTCACATTTCTGCAGCAACTTCTGGATAATGTTTTCCACGTCCTCGCCAACGTAACCGGCTTCGGTCAGGGTGGTGGCATCGGCAATGGTGAATGGCACATTGAGCAGACGCGCCAGCGTTTCTGCCAGCAAGGTCTTACCGGAACCGGTCGGACCAATCAGCAGAATATTGCTCTTGCCAAGCTCCACATCTTCCTTGCCTTTCTTGCTACCGCGCAGGCGCTTGTAATGGTTGTATACCGCTACGGCGAGTACTTTCTTGGCGCGCTCCTGGCCAATTACATACTCGTCGAGGGTTTCCTTGATTTCGTTCGGACGCGGCAATTTCTCGGCGTTATTGTCCGAGCTGTCGTCCTGCACCTCTTCACGAATAATATCGTTGCAGAGATCCACGCATTCGTCGCAGATAAACACGGACGGGCCCGCAATCAGCTTGCGCACCTCATGCTGGCTCTTGCCACAGAAAGAACAATAAAGCAGCTTGCCGTCGTCTTTACCGCCGGAGTGGTCGGTCATCGGCTCTCCTGATTTCCGGTCTACAGGTTCAAGATGCAGGCAATATGGGCCATTTTCAAGCCCATCTGCGCCGCCACCCTGCTGTTTGGTCAGATTTTACCCAAATTCACACTCGCTCAAACCGGGCGCCGGGTAAGCACCTGATCGACAAGACCATATTCCTTCGCCGCCTCAGCGCCCATGAAGTTATCACGGTCGGTATCGCGCTCGATCACCTCAATCGGCTGGCCGGTATGGTGGGCCAGCAGATCGTTCAGCTGAGAACGGATCTTCAGGATCTCACGGGCATGAATCTCGATATCGGACGCCTGCCCCTGAAAACCGCCCAGCGGCTGGTGAATCATGATCCGGGCGTTCGGCAGGACGTAACGCTTGCCCTTGGCGCCGGCAGTCAGCAGAAAGGCCCCCATGCTGGCCGCCTGACCCACGCACATGGTGGACACGTCCGGTTTGATGAACTGCATGGTGTCATAGATCGACATTCCGGCGGTGACTGAACCACCCGGGCTGTTGATATAGAAATGGATATCCTTGTCCGGGTTCTCTGATTCCAGCCACAGCATCTGCGCCACAATCAGGTTGGCCATGTGATCTTCGACCTGGCCGACCATAAACACCACCCGCTCCTTGAGCAGGCGCGAGAAGATATCAAACGAGCGCTCACCCCGGGCGGTCTGCTCGATCACGATCGGCACCAGCGCCGAACGGGTCGGATCTTCGATCAGTTTGTTCATTTCCGGCGTCATGGAGGTGATTCGGCTGAAATCGATCATCGGACTTTTCCTTGTTTTGCGTCTGCATCAATGACTGCATGTTATGTCGGTCTTTCAACAGACGTCCATACAAGGGGCGTCAATGCCGGTCCGTTTGCTGCTTTATTGGCCTAAAAC
>JBECKT010000087.1:0-7718 GCA_040235405.1 Alcanivoracaceae bacterium | reverse complement strand
CATCAAGTGCCTTGATCACTTCTTCCGGCGTCACATCCATGATGTTTTCCGCCTTGTTGGCGTTGCCCTGCTGGCTTTGCATGCGCATGAACTGGGCGATCATGCGGCGTTCCTGCAGGGTCTTGGACAGGATGTCCTTCTGCCAGGCTTCGGCGCGAACCATGCTGCGAAATTGCTGATATTTTTCGTCCAGCGTGCACAGGCTGTCGCCGTGCAGCAGCAGGGTGGGGCGGCCATACAGGTCAATCACAGTGTTTTCCGCAATCATCTTGCCGCCACAGCGTGCAGCGAATTCGTTTCCGAGCAGAAAATCCCGGTTACCGTGCATAAAATACAACTTGCCGCCCGCGTCGCTGAAGCGCCGGAAAATTTTTTCTACGCTGACGTTGAATTCGGCGTCATCATCATCACCGATCCAGCTTTCAAACAGGTCGCCGAGCACATAAAGCGCTTCAGCCTTGCCGGCATGTTCGCTGACCAGCTGATCCAGCGCCCGGACATGTTCCGGGCGCGGGGTGTCGAGGTGCAGGTCGGAAATAAACAGGGTATAGGACATTACTGGGTTTCGGCGGGGGCTTTGGCAGGTGTCTTGGCCGGGGCCTCACCAGCGACGCGCGCAGCAGACTTGATCACCACCGGCATCACAGGCACATCGCGGGCCGGGTGGCCATTGAGCAAGCGGGTGGCGGTGGTGGTCTTGCCGATGGCGTCAACGACATCCATGCCTTCCACTACCTTGCCGAACACAGCATAGCCCCAACCATTCGGGCTGGGTGAGGAGTGGTCCAGCGACCGGTTATCAACAGTGTTGATAAAGAACTGCGCGGTAGCCGAGTGCGGGTTCGGGGTGCGGGCCATGGCAATGCTGCCACGAGTGTTCAGCAGGCCGTTGTTGGCTTCGTTCTTGATCGCTTTGCCGGGTGGCTTTTGCTGATGATCTTCGCCGAAGCCGCCGCCCTGAATCATGAAGTCGCGGATCACCCGGTGAAACAGGGTGCCGTTGTAAAAGCCCGAGTCGACGTAGCCAAGGAAGTTCTCGACGGTTTTCGGCGCCTTGTCGTTGTCCAGCTCCAGCACGATCTTGCCCATGCTGGTGTCCAGAGCGACCTTCGGATTTTCAGCCTGTGCCAGCAGCGGCAGGCAGAGCAGGGCGGCAAGCAGCAGGCGCATGATCAGCCCTCCAGAATCTCGGCGGATTCGATCAGCACGGTGTCTTTCGGTACATCGCGGTGGAAACCGGTGGTGCCGGTGGCCACGGCCTTGATCTTGTTGACCACGTCCATGCCGTCCACGACCTTGCCGAATACCGCATAACCCCAACCGTCCTGGGCCTGGGCCTTGTCGAGGAAGTGGTTGTCGGCGATGTTGATGAAAAACTGAGCGGTGGCCGAGTGCGGGTCCGAGGTGCGGGCCATGGCCACGGTGCCGACTTCGTTGGACAAGCCGTTGGCCGCCTCATTCTTGATTGGTGCCTTGGTCGGCTTCTGGTCCATCTTCTCGGTAAAACCGCCGCCCTGGATCATGAAATTGCTGATCACCCGGTGAAAGATAGTGCCGTTATAGAAGCCATCTTTCACATAGCTGGCGAAATTGGCCACGCTAACCGGTGCCTTGTCGGCATCCAGGGCCAGGGTGATGTCTCCGTAGGTGGTACGCAGCAGCGCTTTCATGGCGGCTCCTTGGCTTTGACGGGAAAGAGCCGCACTGTACACTAGCCCACCTTCGATTTCAGCCGGTTCTGCCACTCATGACTGACCAAAATGCTGCGCCCACCAACTTTATCCGTCAGCTGATCGACCGCGATCTGGCCGAGGGGCGACAGCGCAAGGTGGTGACCCGCTTTCCGCCGGAGCCGAATGGCTATCTGCATATTGGCCATGCCAAATCGATCTGCCTGAATTTTGGTCTGGCGCTGGATTATCAGGGCGCGTGCAACCTGCGTTTTGATGACACCAACCCGGAGAAGGAATCCGAGGAATACGTTAATGCCATCCAGCGCGATGTCAGCTGGCTCGGTTTCCAGTGGGCTGGCGAAGTGCGTTATGCCTCCGGCTATTTTGAGCAGATCCATGACTGCGCGGTGGAGCTGATCAACAAGGGCCTGGCCTATGTTGATGAGCTGTCTGCCGAGCAGATGCGCGAGTACCGCGGCACCCTGAAAGAGCCGGGCAAGCCGAGCCCGTTCCGTGATCGCAGCGTGGCCGAAAATCTGGCGCTGTTTGCAAAAATGCGTGCCGGCGACATTGATGAAGGCAAGGCGGTGTTGCGGGCGAAGATCGACATGGCCAGCCCGAACATCAATATGCGTGATCCGGTGTTGTACCGGGTGCGCAAGATCCACCATCACCAGACCGGCGATACCTGGTGCATCTACCCGATGTACGATTTCACCCACCCGATTTCCGATGCGCTGGAAGGTGTTACCCACAGTCTGTGTACGCTGGAGTTTGAAGCGCATCGGCCGCTTTACGATTGGGTGATCGAACACTGCACCCTGCCGGCGCAGCCGAAGCAGACCGAATTTGCCCGCCTGAATCTGAACTACACTGTCACCAGCAAGCGCAAGCTCAAGCAGCTGGTCGACGAGGGCCATGTATCCGGTTGGGATGATCCGCGCATGCCGACCATTGCCGGCCTGCGTCGGCGCGGTTACACCCCGGCCAGCCTGCGCAAGTTCTGCGATATGGTTGGTGTCGCCCGGGCCGATTCGATTGTCGATATGGGCATGCTCGAATCCGCCATCCGTGATGATCTGAATCAGAATGCACCGCGTGCGTTTTGCGTGCTGCGGCCGGTCAAGGTGGTGATTGAAAACTGGGATGCGGACAAGGTGGAAATTCTGAACGGCCCGGTGCATCCGCAGAATGAAGCTATGGGTACCCGACCGATTCCGATGACTCGCGAGGTATTTATCGATCGCGAGGATTTCCTTGAGGAAGCGGACAAGAAATACAAGCGGCTGGTGCTTGGTGATGAAGTGCGGCTGCGTTATGGCTATGTGATTCGCGCCAATGAAGTGATCCGTGATGCCAGCGGCGAAATCCGCGAAATCCGTTGCAGCTATGACCCGGATACGCTCGGCAAGAACCCGGAAGGACGCAAGGTTCGCGGTGTGATTCACTGGGTCTCGGCAAGCCGTCATGCGCCTTGCGAGGTGCGTCTTTATGATCGGCTATTTACCGAAGCCAATCCGGACAAGACTGAAGCAGGCAAGACCTTCCTCGACAGCATCAACCCGAAATCGCTGACCGTGTTTGCCGATGCGGTGGCAGAAGAATCGCTGGCCAGTGCCGATGTGGAGCAGGGTTTCCAGTTCGAGCGCGAAGGTTACTTTGCGGTTGACCCGGACAGCACCGCCGAGCGGAAAGTGTTCAACCTCACCGTCGGCCTGAAAGAATCTTTCTGACCGAACTTGTAGGAGCCCTCGACCGAGGGCGAAAGCTTTCGCGGCTGGTCAGCCGCTCCTACGGGAGATGTTGTTGTAGGAGCCCTCGATCGAGGGCGATCGCTTTCGCGGCCGATCAGCCGCTCCTGCGGGAGAAATGAATGACCCAGGTGGATGTGATCATTGTCGGGGCCGGGCAGGCGGGCTGTGCTGCGGCTTATGATCTTGCCCGCTCCGGCCTGTCGGTGCTGATGCTTGATCGTCACGCTACTACCGGTCACAAACCCTGTGCCGGTGGCGTCACCGAAAAAGCCCGCCGTCTTTATCGCTTTCCCCTCGATCCGGTTATTCGCGAAACCGTGTCGGTATTGCAGATGAGCCTGGCGCTGCGGCGCGAGACGCCGTTTGCTGCCGACTCGCAAGTGTGCGTGATGACCCACCGCCCGGAGCTGGATCAGCTCTGCCGCGAGCAGGCACAGCAGGCCGGCGCCGAGTTGCAGATTATCCATCGCCTGGACGGCTTTCGTTGTCACAGCGACGGCATTGTTCTGACCGTGGACGGTAAACCGATTCAGGCCCGTTATCTTATCGGCGCCGATGGTGCCAATAGCGCGGTGCGTCGTCTCGCCATCGGCGGTGGCGCACAGCATGGCGCCATGGCCATTGAAGGGCTGCTCAGTCGCGAACATTGCCATCGTTACCCGGAAACCACCTTTGATCTCGGCGCTGTGCCGGATGGTTACGGCTGGCTGTTTCCGAAAGGCGATCACGTCAATGTCGGCCTGTATGTGCGTACCCAGAACGGCGCAAAGGTGGATCGCGATGCACTGGCGGCCTATGCCATGACGCGCCTTGGCAGTGATGCGTTGACCCATGTGCAGGGTTTCCCGCTCGGCACCTGGGGCCACCGGCAACGTCTTGCTGCCGGCCGGGTGCTGCTGGTGGGCGACGCCGCCGGTTTCACCGAGCCGCTGCTGGGCGAAGGTATTTATGGCGCGGTGCTCAGTGGTCAGCGCGCCGCTGCAGCAATTCTTGCCGGCGCCGATGTGGCGGCGGATTACATCACCGATATGCGCCGCTGGTCCGCTGAGCTGAAGCGGGTGCATCCGTTGGCGGCGATGTTTTACGCCACCCTGCCGCTCAGTTTTGGCGTGCTGAAACATCTGCTGCGCCCGCATCTGATGGCCGGTTATGCGGCCGGCCTGACGCTCGGGCAGAGTAAGCGTCTTTATTGGGGAGCGCGGTTTTGACCGGCATCCGGCTGAACAAATTTATCAGTGACACCGGTATCTGCTCGCGCCGCGAGGCCGACCGCCTGATTGAAGAAGGGCAGGTGCGTATCAACGGTGCTGTTGCAGTGATGGGCACCCGTGTTGCTGACGGCGATCAGGTCACGGTGCGGGGCAAGCTGCTGAAAGCCAAGCCGCCGGCGGTGTATCTGGTTTACAACAAGCCGGTTGGCATCACCTGCACCACCGATCGCGAAGTGCACGGCAATATTGTCGATGCGATGCGTTATCCCGGCGGCCGGATTTTTCCGATCGGCCGCCTCGATAAACCTTCTGAAGGGCTGATTCTGCTCACCAATGACGGCGATATCGTCAACAAGATCCTGCGTGCCGGTAACGCCCACGAGAAAGAATATGTGGTGACGGTCAACAAGCCGTTTGATGACGAGTTTGTCCGCCGCATGTCCCAGCCGATTCCGATTCTCGGCACCATGACCCGGCCCTGCAAAGTGCGAAGGGTTTCCGCGGATACCTTCAACATTATTCTGACCCAGGGATTAAACCGGCAGATTCGTCGCATGACCGAATATCTCGGCTATGAGGTGACCAGGTTGCGGCGGGTGCGTGTCATGAATATCCGTCTTGGTGGTTTGCGTGCGGGCCAGTGGCGCGAGCTGACGGCGGCGGAAATGGCGCTGATCAACAGCATGGTGGCGGATTCGAGCAAGACCGAGGAAGCCAGTCTGGTTGCCCGGCCGGCACGTTCGGCCAAACCGGCAGGCAAGCCAGCAAGCAAAC
Organism: Alcanivoracaceae bacterium; assembly: GCA_040235405.1. GTDB lineage: Bacteria > Pseudomonadota > Gammaproteobacteria > Pseudomonadales > Alcanivoracaceae > PGZG01. The sequence continues at coordinate 2,306 of JBECKT010000087.1, read as the reverse complement.
GCCCCCACAAACATCGCCGCTAGCTGCAGGTGCGGCGGATCAGAGGAGAACCCATGAGCGCAATCGAAATCAGCAGTGGCCGGCTGACCGGCCTGAGCAAGGACGGCGTGAGCGAGTACCGCGGTGTTCCGTTTGCCGCCCCGCCCACCGGCGAAAACCGCTTTCGCGCCCCGCAACCGTTGAACCCCTGGTCCGGGGAGCTGGCTGCAGAAAAATTCCGGCCGGCGGCCTGGCAGACGCCGAACCCGCTGATGGGCACTGAGCAGATCAATGATGACTGCCTGTACCTGAATATCTGGGTGCCCGACGGTGAAGGCCCGTTTCCGGTGATGGTCTGGATTCATGGCGGTGCCTATACCAGTGGTTCGCCGTCACAGCTGCTGTATAACGGTCGCCGGCTGGCAGCATCGCAGCGGGTGATCGTGGTTAACGCGGCCTACCGTCTGGGCGCCTGGGGCTTTGGCTGGCTGAAGGAAGTGGCGCCGACGCTGGAAGCCGACAGCAATCTCGGCCTGCGCGATCAGGTGGCGGCGTTGCAGTGGGTGCAGGAAAACATTGCCGCGTTTGGCGGTGATCGTCACCGCGTTACCGTGTTCGGTGAATCCGCCGGTGGCTTCAGTGTTGCCACCCTGATGGCAACGCCAGCGGCGCAGTCGCTGTTTCAGAGCGCCATTGTCCAGTCCGGCGCGGCCGATTTTGTCCTGTCACCGGATGAGGCGGCGAAAGTTGCCGAGGCGCTGGTGGCCGGTTTGCCTGGCAGCGGTTCGGTTGCCGATCGTTTGCGCCAGATTGCGCCAAGGGATTTTGTCCGCGCCCAGAACGGCTCCATGCGGCAGGTGGTCAAGCGCGGCTTGCGCACTACCACACCTCAGTTCGGCATGGTTTATATGCCAGTGGTGGATGGTGATTTGCTACCGCAGTTGCCGGTGGCCGCTATTGCCGCCGGCTGCGCCCGCGACAAGGCCGTGATGGCCGGTGTCTGTCAGGACGAATGGAATCTGTTCCAGTTTGCTCCGCCGTTTAATGGCGGCGTCAGCCTGGATCAGTTTCTGGGCATGGATGAAAGCGAGATCCGGCGGCGCATGCGGCGCCAGTTACCTGATCACGCCGAGCAGGCGTTTGTCCGTTATGCCGAGGAAGTACAGGTGCATCCGCGCCGGGGTCTGATGGATCTGGTCAGCACGCTGGAAACCGATCGCACCTTCCGCATGCCGACGCTGCGATTGCTTGATGCGCACGGCGCAGCAGGTGGCCAGACCTGGGGTTTCCGCTTCAGTCATGCAATCGATGCCTTCGGTGTGCCGCTGGGCGCCTGTCATGTCGTCGATGTGCCGCTGGTGTTCGGCCTGACCGACACCCCGGCGGGGCAGCTGTTTACCGGCGGAGGGCCGGCGGCCGCGGCACTTTCGGAGCAGGTCATGGATGCCTGGGGCCGCTTCGCCCGTGACGGCGATGCGGATTGGCAGCGCTGGCCGGAGCAGCGTCTGGCCCGCACCTTTGGCCCCGGGCCGGCGCTGGCGCCGCTGGTGTCGGCGCAGATGGAACAATTCTGGCAGCCAATTTTGTAGGAGCTGCCGCCGATTTTGTAGGAGCCGTCGATCGACGGCGAAGGGCTTTCGCGGCTGATCAGCCGCTCCTACGAAGGGACGGCATGGGAGTGGCCGCCGATTTTGTAGGAGCCGTCGACCGACGGCGAAGGGCTTTCGCGGCTGATCAGCCGCTCCGAAGGGACAGCATGGGAGCGGCCGCCACTCCTACAGGCGCCGCCTTGCGTTACAATGTCCGCCCTTTTGCCTGCCCGGAGAATGTCATGACTGTCGCTGCCTTGATCGAGCGCAAGGTTCGCGCTGGCCTGAACGTGGCAGACTTGCAGCTGGTGAACGAAAGCCATATGCACAGTGTGCCGCCGGGGTCGGAATCCCATTTCAAGCTGGTCGTCGTCTCTGCCGACTTTGCCGGTCTGATGCCGGTGAAACGGCATCAGCGCGTGTATGCGTTGCTCGGCGAGGAACTGGCCGGCCCGGTGCATGCGCTGGCGTTACACACCTTTACCCCGGAAGAGTGGGCGGCCCGCGGCGCCAGCGCCGAAGCGTCGCCGAACTGCCGGGGTGGTAACGGGCTGTAATTGTCGGGTCGGGATAATTGAACATGATTGTTGTCGCTGCGCTGTACCGTTTTGTCGGTCTGGAAAACTTTGCCGAGCTGCGTGAACCGCTGCTGGATCTGATGCTGGCGCGCGATGTGCACGGCACCCTGTTGCTGGCCCATGAGGGTATCAACGGCACTATCTCTGGCCGGCGCGAGGA
>JBECKT010000067.1:0-7950 GCA_040235405.1 Alcanivoracaceae bacterium | reverse complement strand
TATTTACGCAGGTCCAGCGCACCATCACCGATTCCCTTCAGTGAGCCGGCCTTATCCTGAGCTTCTTTTTCCTGCTTGCGGTCAGACATGAACTTGCTCCGGTATCAGTTCCACAAGCCAATACAGCGATGGCAAATGCCAGAAAGTGAAACAATAGAATCAGCGCGAACTGGAGCCAGTCTAGATGGCAGGAAGCTTAGCCGGAGGGCATTTTGTCTGACAATCCGTCAAGGAATAAGAAATCTCTTCTGCGGTGGCGGCCTCAGAAGTCGCCCTCATCATCGTAGTCACCACGTGTCTGACGACGGCCGGCCAGCAGGCTGATCCCCGTTCTGGCGATATCCCGGGCGCGCTCACGAATGACATCAGACTTGCCGAACACCGCCTCTACGACGCGCTGGCGAAGGTTTTCTTCAAGCCGGGCAGCCCCTTCGCTCAGGCGCCGGTCCACCTTTCGTTCAAGCTCAGGGCCGACCTTGTACTTGAACGCCAGATGCATGACCAGCAGGGTAATCAGCGAAGACAGCATGGCTGCCGCAAACAACAAACCGAACACTTGTGTCGCGGACAGCATCACAGTCACCTCAGGCGACCCCGAACACAACCAGCAACTGGAACATGCCCGCTACGGCACCAAGGGCACCGCCAACCAGAATCAGGATCCACTCATCTTCCTGAAATGCAGGTCTGAGCAGGTCCTGAAACTCCTCGGAGGACAGTGCCTGCATCCGCTCGCTGATCACCTTCTCGACGATCGCGCCCCGCTCGCGGTTAAAAACCGGATCCTCAAACGGGTACATGGACAGATCGACCGCCTTCTCCTCAACCGCCCGTTTTAGCTCGGCATAGCCACCAGGGCCGACGGTAAGCTGCGCGGCAGTTCGCACCACACCACCCTCCAGCAGTGGTCGCAGATGCTTTTTGATCAGCATCCGGGTACGGTCGCCACGTGGACCGTTGACGACCTGCTGCATCAGTTTCTGCAATGTCATCATTTCGGTAGTGGTAATACGGGCAAATTGCTCGGCAACGTCTTTCTGCCGACGCAAAAACAGACCCTGAACACGGAATGGCCCAATCTTGACCGGGTTCAACGGCCGGAAAATCACGTTCAGGGCCACCCAGTTGGTAGCGATACCGACCAGAAAACCGAATACCGGCAAAACCCAGTTCTCCGGAACCAGGATGAACACCGGAATCTGGATCAGACCAAACAGGAAGCCGAAGTAGAAACCCGAGTTGACGACAAAACGAAACTCCGGTTCGCCCACCTCGCGGAATACCCGGATCAGCAGGTCCTTGTCTTCAGTAAGCTGGGTTACCACCATGTGCTTGAGGTCCACCAGCTCCTCGATATTGCGGCTGATGTCATCAATCAGATTATCCATAACATCAGGAATGGCGCGCCGGGCCCGGTTATAGACCCGCTTGCGCACCATCAGGGGCAGGTTTTCCCAGAGTACGCCGTTACGCTCCAGCATCACTTCGTCGGTATATTCCTCGATCCGCTCCTGAGTACTACGGGTCAGGTGGGCGGCAATCTTTTCCGGTTCCATCTGCCGAAAAAACTCGTCAATGGAGCCAAGCTTCTCAAGGGTTTTTTCGACAACAATACGACCCATCTTCTCGGCCTTGGCGGGAATAATCCCCTGCCAGCCCAGAAATGGCTTGATGCCGATAAATTCTTTCGGCCAGAAGGTCATCTGCACCGCCAGCCAGTTGGTGCCCCAGCCGATGATGCCCGATGCGATAGGGATACTGACGTATTTCCAGAAGTCCGGATGGGATAACAGGGCTTCAAACATGAAAAAAAACTTCTCCCCGAGCAGAGGGAAACGCTCCCTCACAGGCCAAACTGCAGCGAATCCAGTCGACCCGGAGAGCCGGGCAAGCTACAGCAAGGGCCTAGTATAGCCACATGCCCGCCTGAGGTAAGTGACTGAAACGCATTTTTAACCGGCCAATCCGGACTATCCGCTGGGCGCTTCGGCCAGGACCGCCTCACCAGTCCGGCAAACTGCTAACCAGAGCCGGTTATTGACCTGTCCATGAACATCGGGGCGTGTAGAATACTGGCCATTCCTGACTCATACACAGGCAGCCCAGCGGCATGGAAGAACAGCGATCCCTGACCCGGTTTCTCACGCTTGGCGCGCTGGAAACCATACTCAATCAGGCACTTGCGCTCGAGAGCCAGGCCGCTGCCCGACTTGCAGCCCTGCACGGCACTGTGGTTCGTATCCGCCTCGACAAGCCGGCAACCAGCATTTACGTGCTGCTGGTCGAAGACGGCGTCGAGATACTGCATGACTACGAAGGCCAGGTGGACATTCGCGTCCGCACCTCTCTGGGCGCCCTGCTACAGTGGCTACTGGCCCCGGCAGCGGATCTTGCCGATGACGACCGCATCCGGATTACCGGTAACGAGCCTCAGCTCAGTCTTTTGCTTGGTGCCGTCGCCGAGTTTGACCTGTGGACAGCTCTGCGGCGCTGGCTCGACGAACATGTCCGCATCGAAGACCTGCTGGCCCTGCTGCGCCGGGAGGACCCACGCTGGCTCGGCCGCCTCGAGCAGGTCTGCGGTCAGGTAGACCTGATTGCCGTGGAGCTCGGCCGTCAGCGGCTGCTGCAGGAGGAGATTCTCGACGCAGTGAACGGCCTCAAGCACGGCATGCGTCGGGAACGCAGGCTGGACCTGCTGCTGCTGTGCTCGGGGATGGCCTTGCTGTTCGGTGCCTTTGCTACCGCCACCGGACAAATTCCGGTGCTGTGGCTGCAGGCCGAAGCTGGCATGCAGACTCTGATCATGGCCAGCCTTGGCCTGACGCTGATCCTGTCACGTCTGCTGTTCGGCCACCGTTATTCCTGATCACCACCTTTTGGCGGTCGACGGCCCAGAATCTTGCCCAGACTGTCCTCGACGAACCCGGCACTGGTGCGGGCAATATTTCTGGTCGTACCCTGAATCACTTCCTTGCTGGCCAGCGAAGTGAACCCGTCTCGAACACCTTTTCTGACTGCCCCTTCAACTCTGGCCGAGATGACGTCAGATGCCTCCTTCAGGCGCTGCCGGAACTCCTCGTCCATCTGTTCCATCAACCGTGGTCTCAAACGGTATTGCAACCACCAGGCAATGACCGAGCAGGTCAGGACAGCGCTGAGCACTGCCGTTACAACTATTGCCAGCCAATTCATCAGGATCTCCCGTCGGGGGCGGCCAAGTGGTCAGAGGGGCGCAACGATAGCACGACTCCCGCTCAGGGCAGAAAATGCCACGCCTGTCATCAATATCATATTGAAATCAGTCTACTGGGTTACAATGTGACCCAGTTCAAGGTTGCATGGCAAGCAACCACGCACAGAGCTTTCTACTGCCAACCAGCCCCGGGATTGCCCATGCTGAGATCAACCCTGTTCCTGCTAACCACGTTGCTGCTTAGCCCCGCAGCCCTTGCATCACTATCTATTGATCGCTCAATTTTGCTGTTCGCTGCGGGTGAAAGTCCACGTCAGGACGTGATGGCCGGAAACGATGCTGACTCCAACCTGTTCCTTGAGGTTGAGGTCCTTGAAGTGCTGAATCCGGGGACGGAGCAAGAGCAACGCAATGTGGTGCGCGATCCGGAGTCGATCGGCTTCATCGCGGCGCCACGCCGACTGATGGTTCCGCCAAACAGCCGGCGGCCGGTAAGGCTGATGAACCTTAACGGCCATGGTGATATGGAGCGCGTCTATCGAGTCAATATCAAACCGGTTCTGCCTCCGGCAGAAACACAGGGCATGGGGGTGCGCATTGTTATCGCTTATCAGGTACTGGTTTTTGTTTCCCCCGAAAAAGTCTCCGTCGATCTGCAGGGTAGCCGCGAGGGCAATCGCCTGACCCTGACCAATCACGGCAACGTCAACGTCATGCTGACCAATGGCCGCCAGTGCTCGCCGGAGAACCCTGCTGACTGCGATGAAGTAAAAGGGAAACGTCTCTACCCTGGAAACTCGATGGTTATCCAGTTGCCGCATGCCACCGAAGTGGAATTCGAAGTCGAAGCAGAAGGCAAGCATCAGGTGCGCAGGTTCTGACCCTTGATAAGTAGATCGCGCCAACGCAAAAGCTACTTGCTGGCCCTGATCATCGGAGCCGGCGCTTTTGCTTCTTCGGCGCTTTCGCCACTTGATCACAGCTCCGGCGTGGCATCAAACGATTCGCAAACCACAGCTGCCAATCAACTTACCACCACCCCCACGGGGCAGATCGCTGTAATCAGTACAGACGAGGCGATCGCGAATACCGAGAAAAAATCCTCATCCGCCCGGCAAACTCCTGCGCCGGCAGACGCTAATACGGAAAAAGATGATAGCGGCTTCCGCTATTACAACACTGGCATTCCGGCAGGATTTGAAGCCTGGTTCGAAGCCCGGAAAGTTGCTCTGGATGTTTTCTATGGTGGGCGTTACCTGCTGACCACACTGGCTGAACACACTGGCAGCAAGATCACCCTGCTTCACCCGGAGGAAGTAGCCGAACAAATCCCCGGGGTGCTGAACAGCACCAATATGGCAGAACTGCTACGCTCTCCCATGCTCACCAACAGCGACAAAGTATGTGAGGAGCCTAATCAGGCCCTGTGCGGAAGACTGGAGCCTGATACCGTCGCCCTGATTTTTGACGAAACTCGTATTCGCGCGGATCTTTTCATCCATAGAGAGCTGCTGGCAGAGGTGGCAGAAGCCGACCCTCGCTACCTGCCCGACGGCGATAAGCAACGACCTACGCTGGTGCAGAACCTCAACGCTCTGTACACCGGAGACGATGCCGGCGAAGAGCGTTACAGCCTGTTTGGCCGCACTCGCGCCGGCAATAATGGCAACTACGCTTTTTCAGACTGGGTCAGCACCAGCGATCAGGACATCAGTGTTGATCAGCTTGGCTATCGTCATGACTTGCGTGATCACCTGATTACCGTTGGCCTTTTCGAAACCAACCTCGACATGCTGCGCGGCATGAACCGGGACCTGCTACTGGGCGCCGGTGTAGAAAAATCGATGATGCGCAGAACCGATCTGCAAAGCATTATCTCAACCCCTATTGATCTTTTTCTGCCCACACGCGGACGGGTCGATATATTCCGTGATGGACGACTTGTTGCCAGCGGATTTTATGAAGCTGGCAATCAACGTATTGATACCAGCCGCTTGCCAGCCGGGGCCTACCTGATCGAAATCGTGACCACCGATGCGGCCGGCAACATCAGCGCTGATGAGCAGCTTTTTGTAAAGTCCACCCTGCTGGCTCCACCCGGTGAATCCATCTGGTTTGCCGAGGCGGGCAAGGTCGGCCAACGCGATTCACTGGAAACATTTCCGGAAGAACTTGATGTCACGCTGATGAGGGCGGGCTATCGCTGGCGGCATGCGTCCTGGCTAGGGCTGGGCGTCGCCGGTGCAGCCAGTGAAGATGCGGCACTTGGTGAGCTGTCGGCAAACATGATCTTCGACTGGATTGAGGCCGGCGGCGAAGTGTACAGCTCGACAGCAGGAGGATCAGGCGTCGGCGCGCGCGCCATCATGCGCCACAATCAGCACACACTGAGCCTAAACGCCAGACACAGCAATGCTGATCCGATACCCGCAGCAAATGCTGCTCAGTATCGACTGATTGAAGATGACCGCTGGCTATACAGCGGGCAAATCACCAGCCAGATCAAAAAACAGGGGGTATTAAGCGCCTCTACCAGCATCAGCGGCGGTGACGGCACCTCCACCAGCCGTCGCAGCAACCTGCGCTACACCCACTATCTTTTCTTGCCGGGTAACACCGGGTTAACCCTGACTGGTGATGTCGGTGAGATCGATGGAGAGCCGCGCATTAATTTTGCCGTTCAGTGGCGAGCAACTCGCGATCACTGGAGCCACACGGCCGAGATCGACTGGAGCGCCAGTGATATCCCCGGAGATCGCGATGGCACCTCTGCAGAAGTCGCCACACGATGGAGTGACAGAGAAACTTACGCCGATGAAATTGATGCCGGACTCTCTGCCCAGATAGACGAGCAAGGACACGGCGTCACAGCAGATCTTAACCATGCTTCCGAGTATGGGCGCGGCCGTGCCGCGATTTCCTATAACCAGCGGGATAATTTCCGCAGCACCCAATATCTGGCCGGCTATGACACCAGCATCGTGTTTGACGAATCGTGGATTCCGGCTGGCGGTGGCGGCCCGCAAAGCGCGCAGGCTGCAGCAATTCTCGACCTTCGCGATGGCAAGGGCAGCACGGTAGATGTTTATGCAGACGGCCAGCGACAGTTCAGCGCCGGTGGCGGCCGACGCGTACCACTGACACTGATGCCTTATCGTGAATATCAGATCAGCCTGATTGACCGCGGCACCGCGCTGGTCAATTTTGATGCGGAACCGCGCCGACTGGTGCTGTATCCAGGTGACGTGAAGACGCTGGACTGGCAATTACAACGGGTCAATGTGATTGTCGGCCGACTGCAACGCATTCGAGAGTTCTGCTCCGAGGTAACCGGCGAGTGCCACACTCTGCGCCTGCCCGTTGCCGACATCCGAATTGAAGGCCTTGAAGGGTTTACCTTTACTGACGCTGACGGATTCTTTCAGGGTGAGATTCGCAACGGGCAGAGCACGCTGCGCGTCAACTTTGCGGGGCAGGAGTGCCAGCTCGATATCAGCCAGCTACAAGTAGAGAACGGTGTTATCAGAGCGCCCAACCTGATATGCGATATGACCAGCAGATAAAGAGCTCTACTCCATACCCACTGTAATAGTGATGATTCCCGCATGCTGCCCTGATACCGGGGCAGCGTCCATATCAGCCGTCAGCACGGACAAAAGCACCGAGGCATTGTTATTCGCCCCGTTATTACAGGTATCACTCTGAGTAAAGCTGTTAAGGCGACCCGGCAGCGGCACCCCGGGAGTCATTGGCGCCGGACCAGTGCCATCATCCCAACTCACCGTGAAAGGAATGGTACTGGCTCCGTTCTGTAGCAGGTAGGCGCCACCCGCACCGCTTCCCGTTGCCGTGACAACGTAGGTTCCTCCGCTGCCACGGAATACACACAAGCTTTCCGCAGCCAGCTTGTTTGTGCCGGTATACATTCCGAGATCAATATCGTTGAGCTGCGACACCCTGATGGAGTCGGGCAGCGTGAGATTGATAGTGACATTCAGCGGCCGGTTGTTCGGCCCCTTCCCCGAATTACTGACAGTAGCCGTGAATGTCTGGGTATACAGGCCTGGCAATACAGCATAGATCTGTGCCGAGGCAACCCGGACACGAAAACGATAATTGTTGCCTCCTCCACAGGTCTGATCAAGGCTGCCGGTAAAAACCTGCCCGGTGGAGGTATTGAAAACAAGGGGAGCAACAGAACCATTGGCCAGATCCGTCCACTCCAGAACAGCAGGGATCTGGCTGGCACCGCTCTGCAGAAAAAACGGTGTAGCGACAACCACCTCGTAGGGCAATACATCACCCGGGGTCGGCCCACCACCTTCACTGGTCGACTGCACACAGCCCTCGACAGCAACGTCTATGTCGCCACCAGTCCAGATAAAATCCTGAGTCAGTGCTGTCGGTGTCAGCCAGACACGCGAAAACGCGGGCAGCGCCAGAACGATACCTGCGAAAAATATCAGATAAGCACGATATTGCTTCTGCGACCGCCCTCGGATCATCCGTTGCTCTCAGTAACAGTCATTCAACATAGCCGGATACTCAGATTACACATCGCAAGAGAATAAAAAAGGGGCAGATCGCTCCGCCCCTTTTTTAACCCTGCCTTAACGCCGATTATTCAGGAGCGACAGTCAGGCTGATGGTATCGGTGTATACGCCCGCATCAGCAAGATCCAGATCACCGGTAAGGGCTACGGAGACGCGACCCACACCGTCTACTGCCGGATCGCAAGCGCCGAAGCCTGCGG
>JBECKT010000050.1:0-3571 GCA_040235405.1 Alcanivoracaceae bacterium | reverse complement strand
CGGCGGTGACGGCATTCAGCGTCTTTTCTTCATCGAACCAGAAGGTCAGGCCGACGCTGCTGAGAATTTGCCCGGCCAGCTCTTTCTGCTCGGCCGACACCGACGGCTCGGCATACAGGCCGGTGGCACCGGCCTGTACCAGCGCCGGGGTGTTGGGCATGCAGCGCACCACCGGCAGCTCGCCCAGCCAACCCTTCAGGCTGGCCACAGTCACGCCAGCGGCAATCGAGATAATCAGCGGCCGGCGCTCGCCAAGCGCGTCGCGCAGGGCTTCACAAACGGCCTGCATCACCTGCGGCTTCACCGCCAGCACCAGTACATCGGCGCGCCGGGCGATGTCGGCATTGTCGGTGCTGACATGGACGCGATGCTGGCGCGACAGCTCGTCGAGCCGGTCCTGACTGACGTCGCTCATCCAGATCCGGGCCGGGCGGATGCCCCGGGTGATCATGCCGCCGACCAGACTGGTGGCCATGTTGCCGGCGCCGATAAAGCCGATGATCTGCTGAGCCATCTGGTCTGTCCTCAGGGTTTGGCCGGGCGCGGCCCGAACAGGGCGGTGCCGATACGGATATGGGTAGCGCCTGCACGGATGGCGACGTCAAAGTCGTCGCTCATGCCCATGGAGAGCGTATCAAGGCCCGGCATTGTATTGCCGAGAGATGACAGTGTCATGGCAAGTCGGCGAAACGCGCCGGCACCACGGTCGGCGCTGTCCGGGCGCGGAATGGCCATCAGCCCGCGCAGCCGCAGCCGGGGCAGGGTGGCGATCACAGCGGCCAGAACCGGGACCTGCTCCGGGCTGATACCGGATTTGCTGTGCTCATCATCAATATTGACCTGTATGCAGACGTTCAGCGGCGGCAACCCGTCCCGGCGCTGATCGTTCAGGCGCCGGGCAATTCTGTCCCGGTCAACCGAGTGCACCCAGGCAAAATGGCTGGCGATATCGCGGGTCTTGTTGCTCTGGATCGGGCCAATGAAATGCCAGCACAGGTCGCGGTCGGGCAGGGCGGTGATCTTGTCCAATGCTTCCTGAACGTAGTTTTCGGCAAAGTCGCACTGGCCAAGAGCGGCCAGTTCGGCCACCTCGGTGGCAGAGCGGGTCTTGCTGACAGCAATCAGCTGCACACTGTCCGTCGCCCGGCCGGCGTCCCGGCAGGCAGACTCCAGTTCTGCCTTCACCCTGTAAAAGCGGGATGACAGCGTGGTGGTTGTTGAATGGCCCATGGTGACGGGGTACCTTTAGGCTCTCGGGCGATGGTGTGAGGATCTCGCCCTCGGATAATAACAAAGGGGCAAGCCAGGTCGCCCCTTCAACCACCTTACATTTTTCCCGGGATCGCCATGGATATTACCGAACTGCTTGCCTTCAGTGCCAAAAACGGGGCGTCCGACCTTCACTTGTCCGCTGGCCTGCCGCCGATGATCCGGGTCGACGGCGATGTTCGCCGGATCAATCTGCCGGCGCTGGAGCATAAGGAAGTGCACGGGCTCATTTATGACATCATGAATGACAAGCAGCGCAAGGATTTCGAAGAATTTTTCGAAACCGACTTCTCCTTCGAGGTGCCCGGTGTGGCCCGTTTCCGGGTTAATGCCTTCAACCAGAACCGTGGCGCCGGCGCCGTGTTCCGGACCATTCCGTCGAAGGTACTGTCGATGGAAGATCTCGGCATGGGCAAGGTGTTCCAGAAAATTTCCGAAACGCCGCGCGGCATTGTGCTGGTGACAGGGCCGACCGGTTCCGGTAAGTCGACCACGCTGGCGGCGATGATCGACTACATCAACAACACCCGGTACGAGCACATTCTCACCATCGAAGACCCGATCGAATTCGTCCACGAATCAAAAAAATGTCTGGTCAACCAGCGCGAAGTACACCGTGACACCCTCGGTTTTGCCGAAGCATTGCGTTCAGCGCTGCGGGAAGATCCGGACATCATTCTGGTGGGTGAGATGCGAGATCTGGAAACCATTCGTCTGGCACTGACTGCTGCGGAAACAGGTCACCTGGTATTCGGCACCTTGCATACCACCAGTGCGGCAAAAACCATTGACCGGGTGGTGGACGTATTTCCGGCGGAAGAAAAATCCATGGTCCGTTCAATGCTGTCGGAATCACTTCAGGCAGTAGTGTCACAAACGCTGCTGAAAAAGAACGGCGGTGGCCGAGTGGCAGCCCATGAAATCATGATCGGCACCCCGGCAATCCGGAACCTGATCCGCGAAGACAAAGTGGCGCAGATGTACTCATCAATCCAGACCGGTGCCGGCATTGGCATGCAGACGCTGGATCAGTGCCTGCAAAACCTCGTCAACAAAGGCGTGGTGTCGCGCGAAGCGGCGAGAGAAAAAGCCAAAATCCCGGAAAACTTCTGATCCGGACCGACTGAGAGCAGGGCAAGACAATGGAATTCGAAGATCTTCTCAAGATCATGGTTCAGAAAGGCGGTTCGGATCTGTTCATCACCGCTGGCGTACCGCCGTCGATGAAAATCAACGGCAAGGTCGTGCCGGTGACCAAAACTGCATTAACCCCGGACATGACCCGCGATATTGTATTCGGCGTGATGACAGAAAAGCAGCGCAAGGATTTTGTTGAGCAGAAAGAGTGCAACTTCGCGATTTCTGCCCGCGGCATTGGTCGTTTCCGGGTATCCGCTTTCTATCAGCGCAACCTTGTGGGCATGGTGCTGCGTCGTATCGAAGTCAAGATTCCGTCCGTGGATGAGCTGCGTCTGCCGCCGATCATCAAGGAACTGGCCATGACCAAGCGCGGTCTGGTAATTTTCGTTGGCGCTACCGGTACCGGTAAATCCACCTCGCTGGCGGCGATGATCGGTTACCGTAACAAAAACTCGAAAGGCCACATCATCACCATCGAAGACCCGATCGAATTTATTCACCAGCATCAGGGTTGCATCGTCACCCAGCGCGAAGTGGGTCTGGACACCGAGAACTTTGAAGTGGCCCTGAAGAACACCCTGCGGCAGGCACCGGACGTGATCCTGATCGGTGAGATCCGTTCCCGCGAGGTTATGGACTACGCGCTGGCGTTTGCCGAAACCGGTCACCTGGCGCTGGCCACCCTGCACGCCAACAACGCCAACCAGGCGCTCGACCGGATTATTCACTTCTTCCCGGCGGATCGTCACGATCAGTTGTGGATGGATATGTCACTGAACCTGAAAGGCATTGTCGCCCAGCAACTGATTCCGACCCCGGATGGCAAGAGCCGTCGTGCCGCGATTGAGGTGTTGCTGAATACGCCGCTGGTGCAGGACCACATCCGCAAGGGTGAAGTGCACCTGATCAAGGAGTTGATGCGGCGTTCCCGCGAGCAAGGCATGCAGACTTTTGACCAGTGCCTGTACGATCTGTACGCGGCCGGCGAAATCACCTACGAGGACGCCATCCTGCACGCTGACTCGCCGAACGATCTGCGTCTGATGATCAAGCTCGGTGCGGAAAGCGATGCCACCTCGCTGGATTCGGCCACCCGCGGCCTGAGCCTGCAAGACACCGAATAACCTGTAGGAGCCGTCGATCGACGGCGATAGCTTTTCGC
>JBECKT010000047.1:0-5003 GCA_040235405.1 Alcanivoracaceae bacterium | reverse complement strand
GGACTTTTCCTGCTACAAGCTGGCCCGCGTTCAGCGTGCCATCTTCGGCCTGCTCTTGCGAAAAGTACTCCACATCCGCGCCTTCGGTCAGCAGCCGGTGGATGCGGCGGTTCTCCTCCAGCAGGTTGGGCAGTTCCGATTGTGTGAGGCGGCGAACAGCATCGGCCTGTGCCTCGGGCGGCAGTGTCGGGTTCAGTCGTGCCACGGCGGCGGTGAGTCGCGCCTTGAGCACGACCTCGTCACAGGCCTCCCGCTCCGGCTGTTTGCCATCGGGGCCGATGACCTCGTCCGAGGCGCAGGCGAAGCCCAGGCTCGCCAGCTGTTCCAGCAGCGCGGTTTCCAGTTGCGCTTCGGAGAGAAAGGCCATCAGTGCAATTTCCTGATCATGTGTCGATGCCCTTGATTTTGGCCTCGTAGCGCGCCATCCGTCCCCGCACGGCACTGGCGCCATAATGAAAGGCCAGCACCGCTGCTGGCCACTGCCGGATTTCACTGCCATCAATGGTGGATTTGCCAAAGCGGCTGCGCGTGGTCGCCCAGACCAGGGGAAGTTTATTAATGTGTGCGAATTTCGTCAGACCCTTGAGTGCTTTCGGGTTGTCGGTAAAACGATCACTCCATTTGATTTCCAGCGCCGCAATCGGTTTAAGTGCCTGAGAGGATTCGACCAGATCCACCTCGTTGTCATCACTGCCCCAGCGTGCGTAGTTCAGGCGTGCATCTTCATGAAAGCGCTGCGCGAACAAAGCCGTCTCCACCAAGTGGCCGAACTCGGCCTCATCAGACTGCCGGGCACCGAACAGGCCGGTGTACATGGCGGAATTGGTCAGATAGATCTTGAACTGGCGTTCACGTTTGTAACGCTTGCCGTCCTGATCCACCCGAAACACACGCTTGATCAGAAAGGCCGCCTCCAGATACTCGATGTAACGCTGAATAGTTTGCTTACCTACACCGCTGCGCTGGGATAGTTGCTCGAAAGACACCTCCTCGGCGGTGTTGAAGGCCAGGAGGGTAAACAGTGAGTTGAGTTCCTGAATGTCCTTGATGCCATATAACTGGGGCAAGTCTCGCAACAGCACCTTGTCCACGATGTCGGATTTTACGAAACGCTCCGGGTTCTCGCGCACTGTCGGTGACAGTGCCAATTCTGGATAGCCCCCGTAATTGACGTAGTCGGCAAACTGCTGGTTCAGCGTATCAATATCGTCCAGCGCGTAGAGATCGGGCTGCTCTTCACGGATTGCGGCAGGCTCCTTCCGCAGCAGCAGGTATTCGGAAAAGGTCAACGGCGGCAGCAGAAAGTCGGTGAAACGCCCGGCACCCGACTCCGTGCTCTGGCGTTTCAGTGCTGCCGCTGCCGACCCCGATACCAGAATGCGCAGGTCAGGACGATGATCGACCAGAGGCTTCAGGTGTTTCTCCCAGTCCTTGTGGGATTGGATCTCATCAAAAAACAGGTAGCGGGTTCCTTCGCCATCCGCTGTTGCCTGCTCTATCTGCTGCACCAAGGCCTCCAGAGATTGCCCATGCAATAGCGGGTGATCCATTTCCACGTAAGCAATGCGCGGAGCAGGCGTACCGCTCGCCAGCATGTCGGCAATCAGATGGCGGATGAGGATGGTTTTGCCAACCCGGCGCGGGCCGAGCAGCACAACGGCGCGACGCAGCGTGACATCCATCAGCAGTTGCTGCACGGGCTTCAGGTAGCCGCGAGGGTGCAGCGAAAGTGTGTCCGCGTCCATCCTGCCACTCACCCACCAAGGGTTCAGGCGCTTAAGATGGCTTGCAACTTGTTGATTGGAAACATCTTTCATAATAAATTCGGGTTAAGCATAGTATACTGTGCTTAACCTTAGCATGCTTGTACCGGGTGTGCTATGGGGGTGTGCTATGGGCTTCTATCACCAGCACCTGCCATCCTCGCCTTCCAGTATTAATCAGGACCACCTCCGGTAAAGAGGGTAGCTAAACTAGCGGAGTTGCCATGCGCCGCTACCGAATTTGTGGAGCGTATTATTAAATATAAGCTCCACAAAAAGGCTTGCTGAGTCTAGCCGCGCCGCAGAAGCCTCGTAGCACCTCGCGGCCTTCCGCCAGGTTGATCAATCCGGGAAAGCACAAGATTGCTGCGCGGCGGCCTTCAGTTGCCGCAGTAGCGCCGCGGCGGTTTTCTTGTGGATGCCAGCGGCTCAGGATCAGGGTTTGCCAGAGCCGCCCCATGCGCCCGTTGCCGTCGCTGAAGGGATGGATGAACTCGAACTCGTGGTGAAAGATCGAACTGGCGATCAGCGGATGGGCGTCGGTCGTGTCCAGCCAGTGCAGCAGATCGGCCATCAGCCGTGGCACCCGGCTGGCCGGCGGCGCCATGTGGATCGCCTGTTCCCCCGCCATCACCCCCACGCCGCCAGCGTGAGCGCTCCGGCCTGGCACGCTCGCGCGCGCAGGTCGGCAGCTCGGGGTTGACGGGGATGCGGGTCATGGTTTGCCATCCTTCGTTACGAAGCAGGATTGCACCAGACTGCAAAGCGTCTCTAGTTTCACCTCATCAATTTGGTTAGTGGCATAGCAGTACAGCAGATGTTGAGGCTTTCTGTGACTGGAGCCGGGCGGCGCAACGCCCAGCAGGTTCTCAAGGTCTCTTGGTATCGTGACGACCGCATGCGTGAAGTCGCGGTTCTTTGAGCCGGCGATCAGCTGATTGAGTTCCTGATGCTCGTTCGCGTTGTCGTCGTCATCGTGTAGAACGGCGTGGACAACGCCAAGGCCGCTCAGCAGATTCATAAAACGGTGGATGTTGTACTTGCCGAGACAGTCCAGAACATAAGTCCCTTGGGGCAAGGCCAACCTGCCGTCATCCAGCAGTCGGTTGATCAATGCGGTTTCGCTTGCCCCCTCAACCAGCAGCACATGCTGCGCAAACAGCATTCCCGCTCGATCGGGATTGAGCCACAAGAAGTACTTTACGGACTCCATCTCAGGCTTGAGGTCATCGGCCTGCATGGTCTTTGCCACCTTGGGGTAGTTGGCGGCGATCTGCTGAATGCTGTGATTGGCATCCACGATGCCAGTCCATCGCGCGTCATCAATCTGGAAGGTGGAGACAACGCCTTCCTCCCGTCGCGCCCCGATGATGGCTGGAATGCGTGCCGCATTTCTGCTCACGAAGTGGGCTGAGTGGGTGGAGCAGACAATCTGCGAGTCGGCTGCATCACTCACCTTGATCAGGTTACGAGCCAAGTCCTCCTGTTGCGGCGGATGCAGGAATGCCTCCGGTTCCTCAAAGAGGACCAGATTCAGGGACGGCGCAAAGTCCTTTCCCTTTTTTGAGACCTTCTGCGGCACGTACTTTGCGCCAAGCTGAATCAGCGAATAGATGAAGTGGCGCTGGAAGCCGGAACCGAAGTACTCGACACCCTGCGGCTTTTCGTGGTGATTGTCCCGGATATCCCATCCGAGCATGGACTTGATAATTTCTGCCGTGGATGGTGTGGTGAACTTCAGGTTGAAGTTGGTCTGCCACGGGGCAAGCAGTGAATTCAGGTCGCTCTCGAAATTCGACAGGGAGCGCTTGTCCTCGGTTTCTATGGCCCGAACACTGCCCGCAAAGGTGGTGACGCTCTCCGTCAGGGTCTTGTAGGCGTCGCTTCCTTCCACAACATCCGACATGATGTTGGTGATAAGGTCGCGCAGGGCGGATGGGCCGCTCAGCTTGGTGTGCTCATCGACCTTACTGATCGCCGGGATATAGATAAGATCGCCGAACTTGCCGCTCTGAACATTCTTTGCACCGTAGAACGGCTCGTTCGACAAGGTGCCGTCGGACTTGTATCCCAGAATCCACCCGGCGGCGTTCTTGCCGTCATGCAGTTTTTCGCTGGTCTGGAAGTATTTTCGAACCTTCAGGGACTTGTTGTCGGTCTTGTACTCATCCTTCAGAGGTTCGTGTTCTTCGTCGGCAAGGGCGAAGATCAGTTCGATCCACGATTCCTGGTCAGCAGCCCCCTTGAAGGGGAAGTCGGCCTCCTTCTTGAACTTGAAGCCATCCTTCTCGTAGAAAGCACGAATGCAGTCAATGATGGTGCTCTTGCCAGAGTTGTTCGCGCCAACAACGAGGGCGTAGGGGTGAAATGTTATCGACGCGTCGATTATGCCGCGAAAGTTGTGTATCGAGATGTGTGCCAGCTTCATGCGACGGCCTCCACAAATTGATCAGCATCCTTGATGCGCAACTCGCCGGAGATCAGTTTGGGCAGCAGGGTGTCGCGGAGTTGGGCGAGGGTTTGGGATTCGCGTTGATTATCTGCGACAGCATTCAGGATCGGCGCAGCCTGATGATTGAACGCTGCCAGGATGGCTTCATGCGGTTGAAGAAAATCGACTTTCGCAATCTGGGATGGCTGCGCACGTTGGCGACTGCCAGTCGAGCCAGTGACGTGCCTGAGCACTTCGTTCTGCATCGCTTCAGAGGACATGAGGCAATATAGATACGGTCGGTTCTTTGGGTCATGTGGAACGAACTGCATGAATTCAGTAGAGCAAATGGCATGCGCCGTAGCGATGGCAGGCAACCAAATGCGTGGAGTCTGCGGGTTAAGCTTAGAAACCAGAACCGCATCGGCATCGACGACGTACTTATTGCTCTTGATCGATGCACCAAGTTCCATCGCTGGCATGCGTCCTGCGTCATACGCCGGAATGCTGTAATGCTCGAAAACGGTCTCTGGTGACTTTCCCGGCGAAATGCTGGTGGTCACGAGTGCAGCGAGGGTATCAAGCGCCGCTATTGCCCACCCCTCCGGCTTTCCCTCATCATCCAGCCGCTCGGGGAAGAGTTGCCAGAGGTCGGCGGGGAGGTAGGGTTCGCGGTTTTCCGTCTTGGCGCGGACGGGGCCGAAGTCGACGAACCAGTCCTTGAACAGGGCGCGGGCCATGGCCTCCAGGGTCTGGTTGCGGCGGCGGTTGAGTTCGATCTTGTCGTCCAGCGTGCCGAGGATGTGGGC